>JAFGTN010000241.1 GCA_016934075.1 Pirellulales bacterium | reverse complement strand
GGACTTTTGCAAAATTGCGAGTCAAGGGCACATGTAAAAGAAAGCTTTGCGAAGCGAAGGTTTCTTTTACATTGTCTTGACTGACACAAATTCATTGACTGATATCAAGTTAACATCTGTGCGATGTTTAGATATAATTTGCCGGCTGCGCCGCCAATTTATATCTAAGTGCCCTTGACTCGCAATTTTACAAAAGTCCAATCCCCAACACTGTATTCTCCTGTCGGTCAGCGATCAATCCCAGATCATCCCCCAATAGTACTCCTTCGGGTAGGTGCTCTTCCCCGTCCGGGATCAATCCTATATTTTAACAGAGGTGGGCATTATTTGATGCACAATCTATCGTTCATGAATAATCCAGGCTAATTGTGGAGAATTCCCGTGAAGTTAATTACCGCAATCATCCAGCCTACCAAGCTTAACGCCGTGCGTGAGGCATTGGACAAGATCGAGGTGCAGCGGATGACCGTCTGCGATGCGCAGGGCTTCGGACCGCATCGCGAGAACACGGCCGGTCTCCACCCCGCCGCCCAACTTGGCGGGGGTGCTTTCAGCAGCGGCGAAGGGTTCGACATCATCCGCGAGATCATCCTCGAAATAGTTGTGAATGATGACTTCCTTGAGAAGACAATAGATGTCATAGCCACCGTAGGACGCACCGGCCCCGACGGCACCCTGGGCGACGGCAAGATCATGATCACTCCCGCCGACGACATAATCAACCTGTGCAACTCGCAGCGCGGCCCTGGGGCGGTGTGAGGTTTGAGTTGTCAGTTTTCAGTATTCGGTTTTCAGTATCAGTTATCAGACTTCAGACTGTGAGTAGTCGGTCATGCTTTCAGCGTGTTCAAACAGTAATTACGTGACAAAATGAATACACTACCACGATTCGCAAGTGTTGCATTAGTAGCAAGGTGCGCTGACCTGCTTTTACCCACATTTACAACTATGTGGCAGGGCATGCCCGAACATGACGACGCCCTTGTCAAACGTGCAATTCAAGACGCAATGGAAGTCGCAAAGAACGGTAACGAAGTTGATGGGCTTTCAGCGACCGCTGACGAAATAACGAGACTTGTTGGGCGATTCGAGCTATATCTTAATGGCGTTCCCATTGAGATGACAAAATTGCCGGTTAGTGTGACGAACTTGACCGACGATCAAATCCGAACGGTTCGTGATATTATTGACGTTGCGGCTCGCGCTATCCGCGCGGCGACTGCCGACGATTTATTAGACGCATCGTCGGAATCCAGCGATGGTATCAGTTGGGCATTTTCTATTGCAGAAAAACTTGGTGATTCTGAGCTGATGGGCAGGCTAACCGAATCGGTTGAATCGTTATCCCGATATTGCGACACTTCAGGTGTCACGGACAAATCCATCATTTGGTGGACCGGTACACAGTGGCAGTCCGAAAACTAGATCTCCTCCCAAAAGTGAATGCACAAATGACTCTCGCCCCGGAACTGATATTGAAGGCTGGTCTTTGGACGCTTCATTGGGCCACGGTGTTCTGTCGTAATGCGACTCTGCATCCGGATGTGCCCGTGAAGATGGTGAACGACTTGATGGAAGCGATTCATGAGGTACCGAGCATACTGATGCACTGGGATGAGAAGCGTTCGCTCGACGAAATTCTCTTGCATCTATCTTGCTTTGATAAGCGATTGTGGAAGGAGCGAGTGGATAATGACAAGTATTTTGTTCCTAATCTCGTTGGCTTCTTCCAGGATCGCTTGCAGGATTTGGGTGGGAATGAGATGTTGAAACAATAGAATAAGCTTTGCGACTATCCACGCCACGTTATAATAGTAAATATCCAAGCTTGTAGAGGAATAATGGTACTTGAGCCTAGTGGCATAGACGCCGATTTGTAGCCGGATTCGCAAGAATTCGGACAATTAGCGCTGAAACCGGGCAACGGCCTAATTCTTGCGAATCCGGCTACAACTTGACGAAAGTCTTACGGATAAACAGCGAAAACACCTTCACCCCATACCCTACACCGAATTCCGTCCGATCAGGTGATGGAAAGGTACTGATGGTACCAGAGGGTTGGATATTGCTTCTGTCTGGAGACGCTACGTTGACTCACCGAGTCAAGGTTGCGGGAGAGCATCGAGTTGTCCAATATAAGAAAGCGTTAACGAACAACTGTCCGAAGGAAGACTGATCATGACCTACAGCGAATCGCTTGCCGGACGTGTCCGTGATGTGTTTGTGGGGCGGCGATGGATCACCGAGAAGAAAATGTTTGGCGGTGTCGGCTTCATGCTCCACGGCAATATGTGCGTGGGGATCTGGCAAACTTCGTTGATCGTGCGGCTCGGCCCAGAGCAGGCCACCATAGCACTCAAAGAGCCGAATGTCGTTGAGTTCGACATCACTGGCCGCCCCATGAAAGGCTGGGCCTTGGTTGAAGCCGAAGGCCTGGAAACGGATCAGCAATTGCGCGAGTGGATCGAGCGCGCGGTCGACTTTGTCGAGACACTGCCGAAGAAGAATTCGTGAGCACATGAAAAACCCGCCTGGAGATCATAACGGGGCAGATTGAAACATAAGGCGAATAAACTAGATGCGTTCCCGTTTCGATCTCCCAACTAAACCTGCTTTAGAGTTTTAAATCATTCCAGGCATTTTGGGGATATGATTAATGAATGAAAGTAAGACCGACACACAACTCGAGAGATTTGGTGCATTATCTCAGCAAAAAAAGTTCTTCTGGATTGTTGTATTCTCGGCATGTTTTGCGTTCACGGCGATCAACTTTGGCTGCAAAAGAGACGATACCCGTCATGATAAACGGGCCAACGGATCGCCCTCGTCGCAAGATGCAGCGAATGATGACGGTAAGTCTCAACAACAAAATCACACGGCCCAACAGAAGAAAGAGTTTATCCGCTGGCTGAAGGAGCATCGTGTACTCGACTTTCGATTCTTGACATCCTATCCCGAAAATGTGAAACAAACCGAGTGGAACGAGAACTGCGAGAAGAATATCTACAATCTTAGGATGGCCTGCCTTTGGGATGGGAACATTCGTGACGAAGACCTGAGATATCTATCCAAATGTGAAGAACTATCAATCATTGCCTTTAATGCGGACACGACGAAACTATCAGCTAAAGGTTTACGGCATCTAAGGGGGCTCAAAAAGCTAAGGAACGCTTTTTTCTATGGTCGACATCCTGTTCCGGCCGATTGGGTCAAAAGCTTGGCGTCTCTTGATAGAATTGAAGTTTGGGACTTCAGAGCTCCCGCAACAGAAGTTGTTCCCGTGACGGACGATGTTCTTCTCGCTCTAGTTGGCTCTCAATCCACGATCAAGGAGTTGGCGTTCTTCAGTACAGTACCCTCGACCGTGAAAGGCTACCGCGCGATCGGTAGTATTACGGGGCTAAAATCACTTACGATAGCGTGCTTGAAGCCAAAGGCCAGCAAAGTGGGTGTCAAACTGAGCGACAAAGATCTTCAAAGCATTGCGCTCTGTCAGAATCTTAGGGACTTGTCTATTTCTCCTCTCCAAGGTGGAGGCGTGGATCTTTCAGTGCAGGCTGCAAAAGCTCTCGCCTCCATGCCGAAACTTCAGGATTTGCATTTAGATTGTTCCTCTTCCCCGTCAGAGGAGGCACTTGCGACTCTTGGCCAAAGGTCGTGGGAAATCATTGCTATTGACTGGCCTACATTGAGAGCCAAAGCAAAACGAGAGAACAAAAGTGTCTATGATATGAGTCGAAAATTGATTGTCGAAGCAGCTTCCAGAGCTTCGCATGGCAGTGCCATCGCTCACCCAAAGCCAAGAACTAAATGACTATCGACTATCGCAGTCCAACAGATCTTGGAAGCTGAGTTAAAGAGAACAAAGAAGGTAAAACGGATTCAGGTTTATTTTGGCCGTTAATAACAATTTCGCCCCCATTACGTATTTCCATTTTTCGTCCCGCTGCCTTCTATTCACCAAGGATTTCCTACGTGATCGCCGGAGGATCTTGTGCAGAGGGCTTGATAGACCTCGGTTTGGATATCTTCGGGTATCAGTCGCACCGAGCCGTCGGCGGCGAGGAAGTGGGTACCGGAGGGGTGATAGCTGTTGAAGTTGGCGAAATTCGATTCGTCGGAGTTAGGTGGCGAAATGGCCACGCCAACGACGCGGCCCGGCGCGTGTTGTCCACCGGCGACAACACCCAACCATGTGGACGGATAATCCTTCGAAGAGCGTTCGCCTACGAGCAGAGTGTGAGTCAGTCCATCGGACAGATCTCTAAAACGAAATGCCTGATGGAAACAGAACTGGCCGTTGCCCACGCAGTTACCTCCTCCCATGCAGACCAACTTCATCTGGATCGTACCGAATACGCCGATATAGTTCGAAGTTGCCACCTCTGTGGGCGTGTAACCGCCATAACCCCGGTTCGGCATTCCCGCCGCCAGGAGGAATGTGCTCTTGCCGATATCCGAAGGGCATCGGTACGTGGGGATTTCGGTCAAGCGGAGCGGTTCGTTGGCCGGATCTGTTATCGGCAGTTGGAGATGGGCAAATTCATCGATGAGTATGTTTTGTTCCAGTTGCGGCAAAATCATTGCGGCCCAACCCCATCCCGGTTGCCCGAGCCAGTACGTTTGATTCGTAGAGGGGTGTTTTGCGTCCCAGCCGGCCGGAAGCATTCGATGGATGTCGTGGTATAAGTGTATCGCGATGCCCACCTGCTTGAGGTTATTGGCGCAGGTTATGCGTCGAGCCGCGGCGCGTGCCGACTGAACCGCCGGTAAGAGCAACGCGATCAAAATGCCGATGATCGCAATCACAACCAGTAGTTCGACCAATGTAAAACCGTCTCGCCGAGTGATCATCGTTCGTCTTCTAATGCCCCTTGCATATTCAAAAAACAGATGACTTCCAGTTCCAAAACGCTAGCTCGACTGATGGATAGTTTGTAGTTCTGCCTTCAGGCGACAATAACCCTGACAGAACAAGCCGATATCGTCATATTCCGCCTGAAGATGGCAGAACAAACGAAACTCAAATAGTCGAACAATGAAGTGTATGTTTGAGCCGCCCGATAGTCCAGCATTCAAAGATTCTGCAGGCACTTCAGATTTATGCCCGAATACCACAGCAGTTTAAGAAAACCCCTTTAGCGACTCATTTCTTTCGTGGAATCAGCATCTCGGACCAGCCACAGACCTTTTAGCAGGTCTTTTTTCATTGGTTTTCGTACCATCGGACATTTTGGCGTTGGCCGGTATGGTGGGTTCCGGCCAGGGGATGACTTCCCTGCACGAAAACAGGAAGGGGGTCATGCAACTCCAGCAGGGTAGCACGTACTTTTGCAGGTTCTATTATTTCCCAACTTCTTTGCGCCTTCGCGTCTTTGCGTGAGATATTGAACCAACCAATATATCTCACGCAAAGACGCGAAGGCGCAAAGGACGGGAATGAGGAAGCGGCAAAAAAACCACCCATCTACAGCCCTTATGCCAGATTCTGGGAATTCTTCGTCCAGATCCCCAATCAGCGCGCCCGTCCCGCTTTCGTCTCAGTCAATCGTTCCACCAGGAAATCATAAAAGCCTTCGATATCCTTCCACTCGGTGGCCACGTTCATCTGCCTGGCTTTCGGGTCGATTAAAGTGAAACCTTTGTCGTCCACGCGAATGCCGAGACGTTCCATCTTGCAAAACTCCTGGGAGATCGCGAGATAGACCGCCACCGTATCGAACAGCGTAGAGGAACAACGGTTCGCCATGCCGGGGTGCTTGAATTTCTGTTTGCACCAATACCGGTAGTTCTGGATAATTGCGGCAGGTATGGGATTCTTACAGTCCCGCACCTTGCGGTAGTGTTCTCCGCAAAGGTCCACCAGCCCGCAAGTATCCAACGGCGTGATGGTAATGTCCCACGGCGCGGCAAAAACCGCCCGGCAAGCCTTAACGTCCCGGACGACATTGTACTCGGGTGCAATTGTCTTATAGCCGTTGTATCCCAAACGCACGCTTCCATGCATGCCCACAAATCGCAACTTTTCGGCAATACGCGGCTCGCGCTTGAGCGCTTCCGCAATGTTGGGCAAGGGACCGACGGCAATCAGGGTGACGGGTTTCTTGGACTTCATGGCGATATCAATGATAGCCTGGACTCCGTCCTCATAGATTTTTCCGGGATACGATTTCAGGTCGTAATCCTTGACCCACTCCGCCTGCGCGCCGTCGCCCTTGGCGTTGACATCCAAACCGATCCCCACCGGTACGTCGGTACGGCCCGCGGTTTGCAGCATCTTGGCGAAGAGTTTTGCCCGATATTCCGCTTTGCCCTGATCTCCCACCACCAACTTGAGATCCAACTCCGGGCAACAGAGCAACAGCCCCAAAGCCCAGGTGTCGTCGATATCATCTCCAATATCCGAATCATAAATCACCGGTATCGAGTCGACTTTTTGATTCCGAGGCGGGGCTCCAAGCAGAGTTTTGACTGCAAGATTCGGTAAGAAAATCATAAGACATATCATGACTGCCAACCTGAGATGAAATGTATTGATACTCATTGCTGTGTGCTCTCTAACAAATTGATGCTGAATAGAAGTTGATTTGTGTGACACGGAAGAACCGTGCGCCGACAAAGGCGCCCATGGTGCAGGCACCCAAGCCATTGGAATGACAGTACTTTCAAGTTTTCGATTTTACATTAGCCCGAAGGGCTTTCATAAGATAGCCCAGGGTTGCCGCGCAGCGGTTACCCTGGGTGCATGGGCGTAATAAAAACACAAACCCCAACGGGGTTTCGTAAAGTGGAGAGGAAGAAAATGCGAGTTTTTTCCGGAAAAATACAAATTCACCTATTGGCAACGCGTTACGAAACCCTTTCAGGGTTTTTTCGGCTATCTACATACGTTCCCGGGGTAGCCGCTACGCGTCAACCCCGGGCTGTCATATCATAAGCCCTTCGGGCTATTGCAGTTAGAAACCAGGTAGAAAT
>JAFGTN010000240.1 GCA_016934075.1 Pirellulales bacterium | reverse complement strand
GATCGCGGCCGAGTTTACCATCCGAGAGCAGCACGTCTCGGCGGCCTCGCGACCGGGATGTGTCACGGCCTTGCCGTTTGACGACTCGGTGGGCATCGGCTACTATCGTATCGACTTGCATCCCACCACCGGTGGCGATAACTATCTGGACGTCGAGGCCTTGCCGTTCCAGATACCACTGGGCGCACTGATCCCGATCCGTATGGAAAACCTGTTGCCGGCGGCCAAGAACATCGGCACAACGCACATCACAAACGGATGCTATCGCCTGCACCCGGTCGAATGGAACATTGGTGAAGCAGCCGGACGGCTTGCATGTTTTTGCATGCAAAATGGACGGACGCCACGCAAAATATACCGATCAAAAAAACTTCTCGAAGAATTCCAGAGTTATCTTGTGCGGCAGGGAGTAGAATTGGCGTGGCCACATGATATTAAACTCGAGGACGGAGAACCGCATGCGCATGCGATGTAATCTCAGAACGTGTTTGAATGGCTGTCACACGTTATTGGGTGCCACTGCTGGCTTGTCCAGCAGTGTATTTTCAAAACATACGTCTGCACTGCTGGACAAGCCAGCGGTGGCACCCAATGTCAAGCACTTATTCATGTTCGTGTTGTTGCTTCTGGTGACATCTTCCCTGGCACAAGTGGCCCACGCTGACGATCCGGGGGCACATCTCTTCGATTGGCAACAGTCGCCCGGGCTGCCGGCGGCCGTTGAAGGTTCGTTCGTCGGCGTGACCGATGGCGTTATGGTCGTTGGCGGCGGCCGCATTGTCGAGGGTAAGGATAACGCCAAAGGGGAACGCTACATCGATGACATCTTCGTGCTCGAGCCGGAAGCCGAACAATGGCAACTTGCCGGCAAGCTTGACGAACCGCTGGCTTTTGGCGCGGTCGTGACAACCGATTTGGGGTTGCTTTGCATGGGCGGCAGTGACGGGGAGCGGCTTTCGGACCGCGTTTTTCTGTTGCAATGGGATCCTCAGGCTCATAAGGTTCAAATAATCGAAAGTGTGAATTTGCCATACCCCTTGGCTATGATCTCGGCGGCAAGGCTCAAAGATACGGTATACGTGGCGGGTGCGAAGCAGGGCAAAGTTGGCGCTCAGAAAACGGAGAAAGTCTTCTTGTCGCTAGACCTCTCCCAGATTGAGGGCGCAAAGCAACCACAATGGCAAGCTCTTGATCCATATCCCGGCACGGCTCGCTTCTCGCCGATTGTTTTGGCACAAAGCGGCTGCTTGTACCTCGTTGGCGGTTCGCGATCTCCCCTCATAGAAAATCCGTTCCGCACACACTCTCTCTTACCCGACGCCTACTGTTTCGACCCACTTTCAAAAGACGCAAATACGTGGAAGCGTATCACCGACCCTCCGCAACCAATCGCCGCTGCCCCAGCCGTGACTTATGGTGCGACCAGCCTCCTCATTTTCGGCGGTCTCGTCGATCAATTGAGTGGTTCGACGCCTTCGTCCAATGAAAAAATAGTTGTGGCTTCGGAAATACTTGCTTACGAAACCATCACCGACACCTGGACCGCCCGCGGAACAATGTCGTCCCCAGTGGCCATGACAACCGCAGTCGAGTGGCAAGACCGCATCGAAATTCCCGGCGGCCGTTCGGATGCCCAACGGTCAACCTCTGACGTACTGCAAGGAACGCCCATACCCTGGCAAGGATCATTCCGCGTGGTGGACTATGTCGTATTGGCCGGTTATCTGTTGACTCTGGTGGGTGTGGGTTGGTATTTTGCCGGCCGCGAGAAGAGCTCGGGCGACTTCCTCCTGGGCGGACACCGTATACCATGGTGGGCAGCCGGGCTGAGTATACTTGCCACTCAGGTCAGCTCCATCGGATTCATGGCCATCCCGGCCAAGTCTTTCGCCACCGACTGGGTATATTTCGCGGGCGTGTTGACCTTTTTCATGGTCGTTCCGATAGTAGTCCGCTTCTTTATTCCTTTTTATCGAAGCCTGAATGTTACCACGGCTTACGAATACCTAGAACATCGCTTCAACTTGATCGTGCGACTCTACGGAAGTTGCGCATTTATAGTTTTGCAGTTGGGCCGCATGGCCATTGTGCTCTATCTTCCGGCCATTGCCTTGTCGGTGGTGACCGGCATGGACGTTTACGTGAGTATTCTGGTGATGGGCGTTTTGAGTACGGCCTACACGGTCATGGGCGGTATGGAAGCGGTCATCTGGACCGACGTTTTACAGGCAGGAGTATTGATGAGTGGCGCCATGTTGGGTGTCGCCATCGCTATCTTAGGCGTCGAGGGCGGCCCGAGCAACTTCTTATCCATCGCCCAAAGCGATGCCAAGTTTCACATGGTCAATTGGAATTTGGATGTTACGACAACGGCAATTTGGCTGGTCATGATCGGCAGCGGCTTCCAACGCATGGCCGATCTTACGGCCGACCAGACGGTCGTGCAACGATACCTCACAACCCGCGACGTGCGCCAATCTGCGCGGGCAGCATGGGCTAGCGTGGTCGCCTCGTTTCCCTGGGCCGTAACGGTCTTCCTTTTTGGCACGGCCTTGTTTGCTTTTTTCAAATCGCATCCCGAGAAGCTGAATCCGGCATTGCAAACAGACGCCATTGTACCGTGGTTCGTGGTCGAAGAGTTGCCGCCGGGTATTTCCGGGCTGGTGATCGCCGCGCTGTTTGCCGCGGCCATGTCCAGTCTCGACAGTAGCATCCACAGCGTGGCAACCACACTCACGATCGACTTCTACAAGCGTTTTCGCCCGAATTCTTCCGATCGCTCGCGACTCAGACTGGCCCGCTGGCTTACCGGGCTATTGGGCACGATGGGAACGGCCGTGGCAATGCTGGCGGCAACATACCAGATAGAATCGCTGTGGGACCTCTTTCTGAAATTCGCCGGCCTGGCCGTGGGCGGTCTGGCCGGGCTTTTCATGCTCGGTATATTCACGCGTCGCGCCAACGGGCCCGGTGCCATCGCCGGAGCCGTGGCCGGCGCAGTGGTAATGTACATCGTGCAGTCGCACACCCGCATCCACTTCTTTCTCTACCCACCCATCGGCATAGGCACGAGTTTCCTCGTCGGCTACGTAGCGAGTTTGCTAATCCCGGCTCCGGCAAAATCGCTTGCGGGGTTGACCGTGCATACTCCAGCAGAAGTGCAGTAGATCGCAAGTATGAAAAAGAAGCTCCTCGGACCATAGAGTATCCGAGGAGCTTTGATAAATTATACTTTTTTACAGGTTGGCGATGTTAGTCCTGTTGCGCGACGGGATGAATGCAGTACGGCATCATCCGGCCGCGGGCGGCCGGGCTAACAATTTTTTGTTTATGCAGATCTTCCACGCCATACGGATCCATAATATGCGGATCCGCGCCATGCAATTCCGGTAAGATCACCCGCTGGGGTTCCGCCCCAATCAGGCCCGAGATTTATCAGATATCCAACCCGCCTGTTTTCCCAAGCCATTTCATAACTTCCTGGTTTTGCATATCTTGTGGTGATCCTTCGGGTTGACCACAAGATGACATATGCAAGTGGATACCTGGATAGTTTTGAAACCGCTTCTAGTTTTTATCCCATTTTTCTTTTGCGCCTCCGTGACTATTCGTGAGGTATTCGGCCGACCCTGAATATGTCTCACGCAATGTCGCGCAATGTGGGAATCAGACGTTTTGTCGTGGATTTATAAATTCGGGTTCCAATTCCACCTCTCAGTCTTATCTGCTCTTCGCATTTTTGGTGTTTACAAGAGCAGTTGCCCGGTAGTTCCAGGCTTTTCGTATTAATCCGGGCTCCTCGTGGGGAACCCTAGTGGGTGGCGAAACCGCAAGAGGTGTAGAGTGGTAGTTAAACGCCCTCTTGTGCCCGCGGCATGTGCGATAGACAAGCTATCGGGCTACCCATCATCTTAGGTGTTACATGGTACTAGTGCCTCATTAATTATTTTCCGTAGGGTTCGTTATGTCGACCTTTCAAATTCGATTGTTTACGTTCCGCCGCAGAAGGCGTTTGCCGCCTGAAGGCGGAACTACTAACGGCGGAACTAGAAACAAAATTAAAACGGCGGGGTCGTTTTCTATTATTTTCAACACTTGAAAATTATGTGCCGTAGCACGCGTCTACCGTATGAACCCAATATGGTCGGCCGGCTCATCCGTCTCATCCGACGCTATAATGTGCTACAACCAGTTTCATACCTACTTATTGGTGCAAAAAGGGCTGCATAAATGCCTTTTTGGAACTATGAAACACTTCTAGATCCCGCCACAGCCGCGTGCAATTCATCGCGCGACTGACTTGTGATCTTGCCGTTGATGGCATGGACGCAGTTTAGCAGAGGAGGTGTACGATTTCAAAAGTATTTTTGGGCCACTTTGTGTAAGTGGTTTTTGGATAGTTTCAGGGTGCCCATTTAATATCTCCAAACAAAAAGGATTTCTTACAGAAGGTAACAAAGGCAACTAAGGAGTTTAGAGGGTGGTTTCAAAAAAACGGTTGGAACATCAGCTAGTGCAAAGTTACTTAATCTTCGGCGGTGCGTGCAAGTACGCACCCTACTTTCTATTTGCTTGTCAGCCGGTGCTGCTGGTGTTATGATCTGGACATGCTAAACGAACAAGAACATCGAAAACGGGTACGACACTACGACGAACCTAGTCACTTTCACGAATCAACCTTCTCTTGCTAACGTCGAATGTCGTTGTTTAAGTTATAGATGGTATATTGAGGAAGGCCAATGATATGGAATCTATCGAAACTCGCTTGGCACGATTGGAGTCAATTAACACAAGTTTTGATTATGACAAGGCAGAACAATACGTAATGCTTTTGAAGGCGTTTATTCGGAAAGCCGAAGAATATGTGTACGAGCGTGGGATATCCGAAGCATCACCACTGTTCGATATCACTAAACGTATCGAAATTAATATGCCAGAAAGTGTTGCTTTAAGAGTGGAGAGATTTTTAGAAAAAAAGTGCGATTATCCGCCGTCGACAAAGAATGTTTGCCGATGGTTTCTCAAGGAATTGTTTGCTGTGAATTCTTCGAGCAAAGATAGCCACTACGAAGAACTGATTCAACTATTGGAAAACGGAGGAGATTTCTACGAACATCACGGCACGATCTGCATACGCGATGTGGCAATGCTCCGATATCTGAAATAGTCTTCTCTGAAAAAATGCCCTAGGCCAGAGATCGGAACAGGGGCGCAGCTAGTCATTGACACAATACATCGCGAAGGTCGGCCGATGAACACTGAATAAACTCGCTGCGTTCCCGTTTCGATTCCTTTGGGATAATGCGCGACTAGGGGCATGGGAACTGGGCTTCTGTCCCACTTACAACACTGGCTGACAAGCAGCCAGTGGCACACAGCCGAATTCGCTAGAATTTGGACATGACCCCGGTTTCATGGCAAATGGTCCGAATTCTTGCGAATCCGGCTACTAATTGGTTAAAGCCTTGGCAACAAAGCGGGTGTCAATCGATCTCAAGACCTGTTTGCGAAAAGAATTGAGACTAATTCTACTGGGTTGCAATGTACCCCACCGGTGTAGCTTATGCCTGTCTTGGGCCAAAAACGAAGAGTTTTAGCTCTTGACAACATAAACGAACACTGCTAATGTTCGTTATGGACATTTTTTCCACCAACCAACGGATACTAACATGTCGGCTAGGAATCAGCGGCAGGAATCGATTCTTGAGCTTTTAGCTCGTCGTGGACGGCTGAATGTTGATGATCTTGCGGATGAATTGGGTGTGACGGCCATGACCATTCGGCGGGATCTGGCGGCCATGGAGAAGACGGGCGTGTTGACGCGAACGCACGGTGGGTGTGTTTTGCAATCGCCTTTTGTGCGGGAGTTGCCTTTTTCGCAAAAAGAGCAGCAGCATCGAGAACAGAAATACGCTATCGCCTGTGCCGCGGTGGGGATGTTGAAATCCGGCGACCGAGTTTATCTCGACACGGGTACAACGGCCGTGCATGTGGCGAGGGTG
>JAFGTN010000239.1 GCA_016934075.1 Pirellulales bacterium | reverse complement strand
CTCGAAGCCTTTGCCGCCGAAGGGCCGATTGAGAGGGTGATCGGGGCAATCGAGTTTGACGGTTACCCGTTCGTCCGCCTTCAGGTGCGCGGCACCGCGGGCGCCAATCATGCGACCGAACTCGGGCCAGGTTTCCTTGCCGCCTTTACCGAAATCGGTAAAGGCCACACTGGTTCCGTGAATGCCCAACAGCCCTCCGCCGCCGAGCACGAATTCGAGCAGATTTTGCCGCAGCCGCTGGTCGGTGAAAAGGTTGCCCACCGTGTTGTTGAGACAAACGGCGTCGAACTTTGCCAGATTTTCGCGACTGAACACGGCCGGGTCTCGGGTTACTTCGGCGCTGAAGGCCCCTGTTTTCTCACCCATGCGTGTGAAAGCATAGTTTGCAAACTCGATAGACCCGTGCCCGGGATAGGCGACGTTGCCGTCATAGATCAATAGCCGCCGCGGCTTCTTGGCCTTCACGGGCGCGGCAGCCGGAAGCACGGCGTCGATCTGTTGTTTTTCAGCATCCGAAAGCGCCCGCCGCGGCCGTTGCTCCACAGCCAATGCCGCGCAAGACAGTAAAAAGACGGATATCAGAAGCGTAGTAAGTATGTGTTTCATTGGTATGGTCCTGATAGAGTTGTCAGTTATCAGTAATCAGTTATCAGTAATTAGTTGTCAGCTATGAGCCTTGAACAATGATCATTGATCATTGAACCTTGATCATTGTGCATTCGCCATTCCTAATTCCTTCCTCATTCTGATTTCGACATTCCTCATTCCTGCCCCTACACACTCCACGGCTCCCGTGTCGCCCGCGCCCGCATCCCGTTGGCCTGGCTATCGCCGATAAACTCCTCCTTAACCGGATCCCATCGCAGGTGCCGGCCGGTCCAGAAGGCGATGCAGCCCAGGTGTGACAGGATCGTCGAGCAGGCACCGATTTCGACGTCCGCCCGGGGGCGGCGGCGGGTGCGGATGCAATCGATCCAATCGCGGTGGTGCGTAGTGATCGTGTGCTCTTTAGAATAATTCGTGTCCAGCAGGTACTCGGGATAGCACTTGAGGAATCCGAAGCGTTCGACGTGTATCCAGCCCCGGTCGCCCACGAAGAGCACGCCGAAGTTATTGATGGGCGTTTGCGGATTCCAGCCCTCGGGGATCGGGTGCTTGCCCGGTATGAGTTGAGTACTGCAGATGATGCGGGTGCCGTCGGCGTATTTATAGATCAGGCGGGGCTCGCCGTTCGTGCCCGGCGGCGTAATTTCGACTGGCCCCTGCCCGTCTTTTTGCAAACCGGCATGGGCCGAATCGAGGTTGTGGACTGTTCCGGATGTCAACCCGCCGGCGCCGAAGGCCCGGTTGCAGCTCCAGGGCACGACATACTTGGGCGGCCCCGTTTGGTGGTATTGATAGTTGTACGGATGCCATGGGCAGGGACCCAGCCACATCTCCCACTCGAGACCCTTGGGCAGCGGTTCGGCGGGCAGGTTCTGATAGCCGCTGACACCGGTGCTCGAGACGTAGGCCGTCTTGACATCGCCGATCAACCCGGCGTGAACCATTTCGAAGGCCTTGAGGAACTCGTGTGTACTGCGCTGTTGCAGCCCGGTCTGGAAAACCCGATTGTGGCGGCGCACGCTTTCCACCATGGTACGTGCCTGGCGGATGGTGAGCGAGATTGGTTTTTCGCAGTAGATGTCCTTGCCTGCCTCGGCCGCCAGGACGGTGATGGCCGGGTGCCAGCGTTCGCCGGTGGCAATTACCACCGCGTCGATATCATCCCGCGCCAAGAGCTCGCGGAAATCGTTGTATGCCTTGAACCCGTGGAACTGACCGCTTGGTTGTTTCGCGCCGTAGATCGTTTGCAGCGTTGCCGTCATTGTATCTCGGCGCCAGGTATCGACATCACTTAGAGCAACGAGTTGAACGTCATTATCGTCGGCCAAGAGCTGGAAATGCCCGCGGCCCATCATACCCACTCCGATCGAGCCAATGGTGATGCGTTCGCTTGGTGCCGTCGCGCCATCCGCGCCCAATGCCGAACCA
The DNA here is from genome assembly GCA_016934075.1 of Pirellulales bacterium. GTDB lineage: Bacteria > Planctomycetota > Planctomycetia > Pirellulales > Thermoguttaceae > JAFGTN01. The sequence continues at coordinate 1,695 of JAFGTN010000239.1, read as the reverse complement.
CGAATTACCAGCGGAGCGGCTAAAGAACCGGCGGCACAAGCCGCCGCTTTTCGAAGCATTTCACGTCGTGTGAGGCGTTTATTATTTAAACCGTTCATGAATATGGCTTTCTGATAGAGTTATCAGTTGTCTGTATTGAGTTTTCAGTATTCAGTTGTCAGTTATCAGATTTGAACATTGATCATTGAACATTGAACATTGATCATTGAACCTTGTTCATTCTTAATTCATTCTTCATTCTGATTTCGTCATTCCTCATTTCTGCCCTCCGCCCTCTGCCCTCTACTTCTTCTTCCCTTTTTCTCGCGCCTCAATATCCCGAAGCACTTTGGGAATCTGCTGAACAACGGCCGGATCCTTGGTCATGGGTTGTACTTTCTCCAGCGCTGCCTTGGCCTCTTGGGGATGCGACTGGCTGAGACCCTTGGCCAGGGTGAAAACGGCGGGAACCGCCGCGGCGCTGAGTTGCGGATCGTCGAGATATGATACCAGAAGCGCGAGGGCCTGCGGCACGCGCACTGCCGATAGACGCGATACTATCAACTGTTTATCTTCCGGGCGGGCAGCAAGTTTCATGGCGGCGGTGAGCATGTCGAACGTTTTTTGCGGCGGGCGGTCGCTCGGTAAAGATACGACTCGGGCGTAGGCCCGCAGGGCCCAGATGCGATATTCCGGTATCTCGGCGTTTTTGGCCACTTCGAGCAACTCGTCGGCAACCGAGGCGTCGGGCCAGTTTGCAAGTGCCCGATAGCCGGCGTCGCGAACTTCCTTATTGTCGCTTTTCATGGCGGCATGTACGGCCGCGAGCGACTGGTTTCCGCCCAGCCGGGCCAGCGAAGGCAAAATCGCGCATTGGCCGGCGGCGTCGGCCGTTTTCATTACTTCCAGTAACGGTATCGGACGTTTGGCTGGATCGGCGATTTTGCTGCAGCACAACCACACGGCGCGTCCGGCTGCTTCGCGCTGGTTGCCCGGCGGGGTTTTGCTTAACAGGGCAACCAGTGCGGGCGCATCTTTTTCCGTGGCCATTGTTTCCAATGCTTGAAAGGCTTCCAGACGCACGGCTTCGTTCGGCGACACGGCTGCCTTGAGGAAACCGGGCGTGAATTCCAGCGAGCGCCGGCCCAAGGCGCAGCGGACCAGGTCCGGGGTGAGAGTTTTTTCGTCGGACATCGCCACCAGTATCGCGGCGTTTGTTCCCTTGGCGGTCATCAGACGCATGGTTTCCAAGGCCGCTTTGCGAACAGTCTCGTCCTTGCATGTGGCCGCCAGCGTGGCCAATCTGGCTACGTCCTCAGCCGAGGCCGATTTTATCAGCGACGCGAGGGCGGCTGCGCGAACTTCCGACTGGGGCGCGTCGAGCGATTTCAAGGCGGCCTGTCGTATCGCCGCATGAGAGCGATGTTTCAAGACGACAAAGGCCGCGATCTTGCCGGGGGCCGGAAGTCCCGGCACGGCCGCGGCCACGGCTTGGATTTGCTCGGGCTTATCTGTCGAGACGAGGCAATCGGCCGCTACCGCTCGTTTCCACGGTTCTTCGGCGGCCAGTCCGGCAACGATCATCGACACTTGTTTGGACGGACTGGCCTGGATCAGACCGCGTAACGCGGCCGCCTGTACCCGGTGCGAAGGACTGGACTGTAGCGACTGGCAGATCTTGGCGGCCTCCGCATGCTTGCCTTGGCGACAGAGCCG
>JAFGTN010000238.1 GCA_016934075.1 Pirellulales bacterium | reverse complement strand
TGGGTGATCGTGGTCGAGCCTTCGTCGAAATCGTTCCCGTCTTTGGCGCTTAAGTACCCCCATCCTCCGGCCTTGGTTTGCGCGCGGCCGGTGAAAACCACGGCACGAGTTAGAACATCGACAATTTGTTCGCGGCGGTCCAGGTCCTCTTCTTCGCCCAAAACCTGCGATAAGAAGAGCATGGAAAAACCGTGTCCGTATGTGTAGCGGTCGTCGCGTACCGGATCACCGATCAATCCGTTGGCGCGGCTGCGGCTCAACAGATAGTCGACCGCGCGGCGTATTTGCGGCGCATATTTGCCCTGTGTAGTGGTCGAGCCTTCGGCCAGCAAAGCCGTGCCCGCCAGCGCCGTTATGGCCGTCGTGTACTTACCGTCGCGGGCCGACCAGTGCCCCAATCGAGACTGTCGCGAGGCCAGCCAGTCGAGCCCCCGGTCGACGACTCGCTGCATTTTCGGCTCAAGCGCGGCCGCCCGGGCACAGTCGGCCCAGCCACCCGTCAGCCCAATTGCCGCGGTCGTCAGTATTATCAGATGCCTCATTCTCATGGTGTTCCGTAGTATTTATTGATTTGTTCCGTATCTCGGGTGATGGCCGCTGTTCTTGTTGGATGTCAGTCGACCTTACTGCCGCCTTTGTTGTGGGGTGGGAATCGGTTTGGGGATTTCCGGTGCGGGTGGTATCAGCTCGGGTTGCATCTCGCCAGGCAATTGCAGCGGCAATTCCCGCATTTTCTGTTCGGTTAGTTTTTGCAGTGCCTTCAAAACGCCCCCGAATGTGCCGCTGGGTTTCTCGATTTTTTTCTTTTTGGTAATTGGGGGCAAGGCTTCGTCGGTAAAAGCAAGTCGCATGTTGCTGCGCTGCATACGTACATCGACCGTATTTCCTGCCGGATCGCCTATTAATTCCAAAACGCCCGCCTGTTGGTCGAATTGCTCATCAAGCACCACGCGACCGTTACGTTTGTCGATCATCAAAACCGACATGAACCAGCGCGAATTCCGGTTATTGGGCGTGTAGCCCAGTGACGCGAACGTCAATATCGGCAGACGGTTGGGCTGGTTTAGCAGCAGTTGCTGTTCTTCGACCTCCACGCCATCGGGAAAATCCGCCCAGAGTCGCTTGCCGTTGCGGTTGAAGCCGTAAACGCGCCCCTTGCGGATCAGCCGCGACGAGGCGCCGCGGATATAACGCGGTGTTTGGCCTATACGATTTCGTTGAGAACTGTGCGTTATGAGGAAGTGTTCGCCGTCGGCTTCCAGCAAAACGATCTCTTGCAGGTTCCTTTCGGCTGTAAGTTTTTCCTCGATGACTTTTCGTCCATCCGGCAAAGAGAACATTGTGAAGCGGCCATTCTGTTCCATCACGCCCAACGACTCGTTGCCCACCAACGAGCACTTGGCAGAGGCCTCGAAGTCATACGGGCCCCAAAGAGTGCGGTCTTGCCATGGATCGACCAGTTCCAGAATCCGGCGGTTGCTTTCCACTCGCCAGACAAGAACGTTTCGGCCGATGGTAGTCAGACGCTCGGCCATGGATGGCACAACCACGGTTTTAAGCTTTTCGCCGTCGATGCCTCGCAGCACGGTGGCCTCGGTCCCGTCGAAAGGCACGGCGAAAACAAGGTTCTCGTCGCCGAAAAGTACGCAGTTCTCGGGCAAATCGCCGTATGTCCAAAGTTCACTGCCCGATAGAGGATCGATGGCCACCACGCCTCGAAACTTCCTGAAACACATGTACTGATCGGTTAACAAGGCAGTCTGCCAGGGATGTCTCCCGGATAGTCCGTAAGATGAAAATGTCTGCTGTTGCATTCCGGCCCAGAAGGCGTTGACCTCAACCTGCCCCACCCCGCCGGTGGTGGAAAGCGCCTGGTCCGGATGTCGTCGCCAGAGAATTCTGGGGGATTTTGGATCGGCGCAGTCAACGGCAATATATTCATTGCCGGCCGCGACAACCAACAGGTGCCCTCTAGCCGAAACATGGTTTACCCCCTGGTTGACCGATAGATAGGTTCTTTGTCCACCGTTGTTCAAGGACAATCGCCAAAGTGTATTCCCGTAAGGGCCCACGGCGATCAAAGCTCGGTCGCTTTGATCGTACTTAAGTTGCCGGTTGCCGAAAAATGGTCGCTTGCTGCCGTGGAAGTTCAGGTCGATCAGGTTGGTGCCGGCGGGAATATTTTGTTTGAAATATGTTTTTGATGATTTCACAAGCCCCTCGGGCCAGGAACGGTCGGGGTGGAACCAGCGACGTACGGCGTCGTCCTTCGTTAAATTCTTAACAACTTCCTTGCCCGTGATTCCATTACCGCATTCCACATCGCCGAACTCGAAAGCCAGCCGTCTATAACAGTCCGCGACGTCTTCGAGCCGCTTGGCTTTGCGCAACATTTCAGCCAGACGTAGCGTTGCCCGGGCGGCAACCGCGCGGTCCTTCGATCGGGCTTCCTGTCGCAAGAGCATTTCGGCTTCCAGCAAATCTCCGTTACGCAGCAGCCGGTCGACAAAGAGATCGCGACCCTTTATGGCCACGGGGTGAAGGGCGAAACGGTCGATAAATCGCCGCGCAGGATTGATGTTGTCCGCGGCGATAGCCTTAGCAAGACGTTTTTCTGCTTCTGCGCTCAACCGATTACGAACATCCTCCGTAGCGGATTTGGCGAACCGAGCCAGGCGGGCCCGCAACCAACGATCCTGACGCACCGTGTGCGAATCGCTAAGACGCACTTCTGTGTCGATTTCGTCATTCTGCTCGTCCGCAAAATCAGCCAGACGCAAATAATAATCCAAAGCCGAGTCCCACTGCTGTAGGCCTTCCAGTCCTTCTGCCGTCAGGCGCAAATACCGGGCGCGGTGATGCGCATCCTTGCAAAGCTTTTCGATTTCGTTCGCCTCTTGGCGATACTGGGCGAAATCTTCGGCCAGACCATCCAATAACGTCTCGCGCAATAACCATTCGGTTCGCGCGCCGCCGATATGTTCGTATGAGCGTCTGAGAGAATCGATGGCTTGTTTGCGCTTGTTCTGGTCGATTAGGATTTCGCCTTGCAAGGCCAGCGCCCGCGCATCGTCGGGCTGTTTGGCCAGTATCGATTCGACACGACGCCGGAGCGTGCCCAACTCGTAATAGCTTTTCAAACCATCGAGTCCTTGCGAGAGAACTTTTCCCTTATGGCAAATCAGGTTGCCCGGCATATTACCCTCGCGCGATTTGGCCAGCCGTTCCACTCGCCCGTTTTGTACATCCAAAACCGCCACGCCCGCCTTGCCCACGGGTAGATAATAGTACCCGCCGGCCAGGAATCCGCGGCCGCTCGTCGATGCCCCATCACCCAGGTGAACGTCTGATTGTTTCCAAGCCGCTTTTCCGTCCGACATTTTCAATGCCCGTGCATGATGTGAGCCCACCAGCACGATACGTTCGCTATCGGCACAGGCGATAAATAGATCGCCCTTGAGCGGAGTTTTCCAATGCTGCTTCCCGTCAAATAGTCCCAGGCAATAGAGATACTCGCCTCCCGGCGCGGAGGCAATCACTTTATCGTCAACGATCTTCAAATTGTCGTGCAAACGTCCTTCGCCGGAGTGACGTCCATAACCGGGCATTGCCATCCCCATGGCGATCCGTTGTTGCCGTAATCGGCCGGAGCTGTTTTTTTTCGATTCCTCCGGAAAGGGGTATCCCCAGAGCAGCGAATGCGTCGCTTCTTCCACGGCTACAACCGCGCCGTTGCCGGTCGGACAAACCAGTATTCCGTCTGCATAAGAAGGAGTGACCGCCCGCAGTCTTCTCGGCCAGTTTTGCAGAATGTCGAACTCGGACATCGCCAAAGGCTGAGTCCAGAGCAACTTGCCCGACGAGGCCTCCAAAGCGAGAAGGCGAATCTCACCGTCGAACTCGGCCAAGGCATACAGCCGCCCGGCTAGACATAGCGGCGCGCCAAGAAAAAAGCTTCCGGCCGCAGGGAGTACTTCTTCGGCATCGACCGTATTTTCAATGTCGACCGGAGCCGCCTGTTTGCCACGGGGCTTACCTCCGACCTGCCAGATCAATTTGCCGTTGTTGATATTGTGTGCCGTCAGACGATTATATGTGCCCGGCTGAATAGAATTATTCAACCGGCCGCCCATACCCATCACGGCCAGATGGCGCGAGCTTATTCCACCCTCCGCCAGTATACCCTCCACGGAAAAAACCAGCGTATCGTTGCTGGAAAGTGATCCGTAAATCCCGTCTTGCCAATAACGGTGACAGAGTGTGCCGGTTTGTTGACCATGTTGACGGTGAGGATTGCTGGTTAAAGTCGCCGCGTTGTCCAAAATGTCATCGAAAGGCACCATCCATAACCGCTTCCCGGTTTGAAAATCCACAGCCTGAAGCGTACTTACCGTACGCATCAACACCACGTTGCCGACCGCCAGGGGAATCCCGGTCGTGATAATCGAACGATCGCGTTCGCGACAAAACTGCATCTGGCTAAGCAGCAACCGGTCGGCCGAGGGGTGCTCCGAAGGACTCACTCGCCAAAGCGTATTCAGCAGCGGGATGCCGTCATCAACCGTGCCCTTGTCAAAGGATGAGGGAGTGGCGAATAGTGTCCCAGTTCGAGATTCGAGCCATTCCAGGGGATCTTCGCCGGTTGCGAAAAGAGCGACTTCTTCGCCCCCAATCATGACTCGTCCGCTTGGGAAACGTGAGCGAAGCGATTCCAGGCACTCGTTTGCCTTGCTCGGAATCCCCGCTTGCGCCCAACACACGGCCATCGCCATCGAAAGCGTCGGTTCAAGCCGGGCTGTACCTTCGTGCAAACCTTCTTCACCAACGACAACACGGGTCGACTCGCTCAGCCGCGACAAGATCAAGGCTGCTGCCAGCGGGCGCCCATGATCAAGATACCAAAGCCCAAGCAACAGCGTGGCTTCCCCACCGGCTTCGGTATGAAAATATCTACGCGATACTAGTGCAAGCCCGGCCGCGTCTTGCTTCGCCGTGGCTTCTTCCAGCCGCGCGCGGGCTTTTGCGCCGTATTCCAGTTCGTAAAGATCGCGACCAACACGTGGCATGCGACCGATCAGATCCCGCGCCTGTGATTTGAGGCTTTTGAAGACTACGTTATCATCCTCGGGGCAAACAAAATAATCCTCGTCGCAATCCAGAAGCCATCCCAGTAACCGTACCGCTTCGCTATAACGTTGCCGTTCTATCAGCCTACGTGCGTTGTTTAGCCGCAGTACCAAATCGCGGCTGGGACGAAGAAAGACGTCGTCAACGAGATCTTTGTTTCCCGGAGATGCCTGGTCATCTTCGTCGACAGACACCGGACTTGTTGCTGGCGCTTGTGCAACAGCCGCGTCATGCGAGCTCAGTGTCAATATCAAAACCACAAAGATGCATATCGACAACGATAAGTAGTGACGCGCCTTCGGTGGCCAGATACTACACACCAATCGCTTGGCCGCAGCCTTGCGGCGACGGCATTCAGGTTGTGTTGCCGAACTTTTCATACAAATTCCCGCGTTCAAAGGATTAGTCGCGGGCAGGGGAGAAAAAGTTTCCATTGGTTTCCAGTCGACCGCTGTCGGTCCACGGCAAGAACTGCCCTCGACAGCCCAGCGACGACCTAAGGTATTACTATATATTATTTTAGGAGATGACGTGGATAATGGCAAGAAAACACATCCGTTCCAGTCGTCCTTGCCAAGGCCACGTCGATTCGCTGGGGGCATATTGTACAGCTCCCAGCGGGTCATAACCGGAACACCTGTAACTAAAACACAGTCTGGGTCGTGCTCATGTCGCATCATTCATTTGCCGAAAACCTATGTTAATATGTCCCCACAAAGACGCCTGTTTTCACGAGTTTTCTTGGTCCTTCTGGGGCAAGAAACAAGAAAGTAAGCAAAAATAGGGGCTTTATTGGTACTTTTCCCCGTTTTTCCCGGGTTTTACGCATTTTTCGGGTTGCATTTCTCGCCAAAGATCTATCAAATCATCCAGTTGACCGATACTTCCGGAAAACACAACCTATTATATGTATTGTTTGGGTCGTCTTGCGAAATACGCTTGATACCCCAATTTACTGTGGTCCGTGGCACAATCATCGCAGAATGCCACATTATTCAACCAGCCTTACATGGACATGGAGGGTAACGAAACATGGCCAAAGCAGCCAAAAAACCACTCACCAAGACAGAGATTATCACCAATGTCGCCACAGCCACCGGACTGACCAAGAAAGAGGTCGCCTCGGTCCTCGACGCCCTGGCCGGCGAGATTAAGAAGAGCCTTGGACCCCGCGGCCCCGGCTCGTTTGCAATTCCCGGTTTGCTGAAAATCGAGAAGAAGAAGGTCGCCGCCCGCCCCGCCAAGAAAGGCGTGCCGAATCCCTTCAAGCCGGGCGAACTTATGGACGTCGCGGCCCGACCGGCCTTCTGCAAGGTCAAGGTCCGACCACTGAAGACCCTCAAAGACATGGTCTGAGAAACTCGCGTCGAATGACGCAAAGCATACGAATCAGAAGCCGGGAACAATGCATTTGTTCTCGGCTTCTGTTATTTTTTAGAGACCCGTAGACCGGGTCGTGACCCGGTAGTGAAACCGGCAAACAACACAAAAGCCGGATTACAACCCGGCCTGCGGTCTGTTTTTCTACCGGCGTTTAAGCAACTCGAAGTTGCGAATCCGTACCACCGGTATACCGTTTTTGTCTGTCGAAAGTCGCTTGGATTTATCGATCGAGAGCAACAGATGGCTGCCTGAAAGGCTGAGATCTTCGATCCCGGCGGTTGCCAGACGTTTTTTCGTTTGCCTCATTACCTGTAAATATGCTTTTTGAGTCAAAAGCCCGTTGCGGTAGGCCGACAAAGCATCGATGCCTTCGTAGACCACCTCGTCCTTCACCGCCAGGACTTCGTCCGGACCGTTCCAATAGCCCCAGATCGAAATGTATTCACGTTTTTGGCTCAAGATCGGCTGACCCTCCGGCGTGAGCAGATCGGCATGACTTATATAGCGGCTTAAATCGGCCAGCGATTCGTCTGTTGTCGAGCGGTGCCCGGTCATGTAGATCGCTCGCGGATATTTAGTATCGATCCCTTTGCGCGAGAGTTCCATGGCGATCGAGAACTCTTCGAAGGGACTGTTGTAGCCGTAGGCCAGCGCCTGCCGACCGCTGCGCACGAAGGGATCTGCTTCGGGCTGTTCGCCCACCCGCGAGACGCGCCAGACCAGGTGTACGCTGTCTTTGGTCATGGTCTTGAAGAATCGTGTGGACGCGGCTTGTTTCACACGTGGCGTGCGACGCCATTTTTCCGGCAGGAAGTAGTCGAACAACATCGGATCGCGGCCCACCACCCAGAGCGCGCCGCCAGTGCTTTCCACCTGACCGTATACATAGTCCACACCCATGATGTTTACCGGTATCAGACCGGGCGGAAACTTGGCGTGAGACTTGAAGCGGCGCGCCTGCCGAACCAGGTAATCGTGCCGCTTGGCGGCTCGCATGGCCTCTTCCTTTTGTGGCGTGCGCTCCAGAAGTTCGAAATCGATCAGCCCGTAAAGCAGCTTGCCCGAGCGGTCCTTGGCAAGAGTGCCGTCGCGCTTGGGGCGGACGATGATGTGTTGCGGCTTGTTGTCGCGAACGCGATAGCCTTTTTGCTCGAGTTCCTTGTTTGCCCGCTCGTAGAGACTGACCACGCCCTCTTGGTCGATAAGGCCCTGGCTGTGGGCCTTCGATGAGTCTATGCCTTTGACCCATTCGTAGATCACCGCGTAGTTACGGTTCCAGTCGATCGCCACCTCAGCGTGGCTTTGCAGGATACTCTGCATTTTGGACTTCTTCCGGCCCAGTTTCTCGCCTTCGACGAACTTACGCGGAACGTAGATGGCCAGCGGTTTGTGCGTATAGATCTGCCCGCCCGAACCGTTGCGGTCGGCTCGCATTTCCAGCAAGAGGCTGAACTCCATAAAGGGGCTGTTGAACTCGGCGCCGTCCAACGCCATGGTGGACGCGGTCTCCCCGGGAATGTCCTGGCCCATGCGGTTCCACTTGATCACGATATCGATGGAGCGGCCGTCGATATGCTTAGTCGGTACCCGATAAACCGAACTGGATCCCAGCAATCGTACGCGATTTTCGCTCCACCATTGTTGATCGCCCCAATGGTTCTCGGGCAAGAGACATTTTGTGAAGGGCAACCCGTGCTCGGTCACGTAAAGATCGGTTCCATCCTTCATTTGCAGATGCAGATACTTTACGCCCAAAACCGTAATTAATGGTTGGGATGCGAAATGCACTCCCATCGCATCCATATTATTCATAATGTCGCTTCGCCGGTATGCCGCTAGTGGCTATGGAAAGAAAACCTCGATTCCGTTACCTATATTTTGTAACAAGAACCGGTTTTTGCGGCAATGCGAAGAATTTTTTATGCCTACTTCTTCTGCGCCGGCCGTTCCAGCACCAGATCTACGTCAAAACGTTTGTACGGTTCGTTGGCCTTGAGAATCCCGCTGGTCCGCACCTTCAACACACTGTGGACTTTCTTGTCGCCGTCGGGGCTGGGAACCTCATAGACAAACAATCCGGCGTCGTTGGCAATCCGGCGTCTAAAGCCGTAACGTTTGTTAAGAAATCGGATCAACTTCGTGGCGTCGCCCGTCGTGCCGCTGAAGGTGATCGTCTGTGCGTGCTGGCTGGGATTGAAGTAATAGGTCAGTGATCCGGCCAGATCATCCCGCCCCGTACCCGTCACTAGTGCCACTCTGTACCCGTGCAGTTGGAGTTGCGACATGCCCGTGGAAACCCTAGCCCACCGCTGCATGATCCAGCCCGTACTGATATCGAAGCGAAAAACCTCGCCCAGGTCATAAACCGGTGGCCCCTCGACCGCCAGCGGCGGAACCTTGGGTGGAATCCCGGCTATCACAACCTCCGGTTCCGGCGGGGCTGGAACGCCGGGCTTGGCTTTCTCTTCGCCCTTCCAAAGCGACGTAGCCGTACTCTTGGCCTTTGCCCACATATTGGGCGCCTTGAAAAACAAGATCGGCCCGCCAACCACAATGGCGACGACTATCGTTCGTACCAATAATTTAATAATCATTTGTCTATTCATGGCTCCCAGGTCCCCAGCGCGCTATTGCCTACATCATTCAGAATCGGCAGAAAATGTTGACAGCTTGTCGGTAAAGACCTCAGCCCACCCAGTTTGCCCAGAACAAACATTTAAAGTTCTTTTTGGGCAAAAAATGTCATAAGAAAGAGAATAATCGGTATAACCGTAGCCACGGGCGTGAATGTGCCCGAGCTGTAGGTAGTTGCTGGTTTGTTAGAATTGTGGCTGGCAGGATTTTGGGTTGGAAGCGTCGTGGTCAGTGCAATATTGAGTCGCGACCCGGCCGATGTGGCTGCAAAGTCACAGCTTCGGGCGGCTGTGCTACAAAATCTACTTCCGCTTCGTTTCTGCTGCCCGGCTGGCTGTGGAGACGGGAGCTTCGATGAGTTTTTCTTCGAAGCTGGTCAGATAGTGCAGACTACTTGCCTGGCCGCGGAAGCCGACAACGCGCTTGTCCAGGTCTATATTCTGGCTGAGGATGCGGCCGGCGTCGACGTCGAAGCGGATGCGGCCGCGAGAGGCTTGTTGGATGAGCTTGGCCTCGATGGCCGGTTCGCTGATGGGCGTGAGGATCTGCGTCTCGACCAGAATGGTGGCCACGCCCGTCTTGAGGTTCTTAAGTTTGTACTTCTGCAGGGTCTGCACGCGCTTGATGCCGCCCGTTTCCAGCGGGACCGCGACCTCGTGGGGCTCGCTCCAGGTGTCGCCCACGGTGACCGGTTTTTCGGGCAAGGGCACGGTCAACTGTCCCTTATTTTCGTTGAAAGGACTTTTCAGTACGCGGTCGCGCTGGACGACCTTACCACGTGTGTCGATGGTGATTTTCGAGAGCGGCTTGCCGACGGCTTTAGCCACATCTTCAAAGCCGCCGGGCGCTTTTTTATCGGTTTTGGAGTTGTAGCGGATTTCCTTCCTACCGGTGAGTTTCTGACGCATCTTCACGTCGTCGACGCTATATACGAACGTGGCCGTTCCATCGGACTGGACGTCGGCAACCCGCCAGAGTTTGAGCGAACGGCTGGTCATTTCGGTATCCTGAGTGGTGCCGGATACCGTGGCACTGACCTTGCCGCGGTGCACGACTTCCCAGCAAAGTGTTTCGCCGGGCTTGAACTGATAGCGGAGCGTGACGGCCGCGGGTTTTTTTGTGTCTTTATCGGCTGCTGTGGCGAATTGTACGCCGAAACAAAACGCTGCACAAACTGTCAGGTATATGAAGAGTTGGGAGCGGATGGGCATAATCGAATCCTTTCGAGTAGTTCCGTAGGCCGGGTCGTGGGGTGGCACTGGCTGCTTGTCAGCCAGTGTTGG
>JAFGTN010000237.1 GCA_016934075.1 Pirellulales bacterium | reverse complement strand
TCGTAAACTTGTTTCTTTCCGTTGGGCCCTTCGCCACAGGCACCGTCGAACCAGACCTCGTCCACCTTTCCGTAACCTGTCAAGAGTTCGGTGAGTTGATTTTTGAAATAGTCGTTATAGGCGTCGGTACCGTAGGTTTTTTCGTGCCGGTCCCAGGGAGAGAGGTAGAAGGCGAATTTTACGCCGCCCGCATGACAAGCGTCGGCCACTTCGCGGACGATGTCGCCTTTGCCACCACGCCAAGGACTGTTTTTTACGCTGTGCTCGGTGTACTTCGAAGGCCAGAGGCAAAAGCCGTCGTGGTGCTTGGCCGTGAGGATCAACATCTTCATGCCCGCCGCTTTACAAGCCCGCACCCACTGCCCGGCATCGAACTGCGTGGGGTTGAAGATTTTGGGATCTTCCTTGCCGTCGCCCCATTCCCGGTTGGTGAAGGTGTTAACACCGAAGTGGGCGAAGCAGATGAACTCCAGTTCCTGCCATGCGATCTGCTTGGGCGAGGGTTTAATATGTGCCGCTTTGCGGAGGACGTCGACGGGAACATCGTCGGCTGCGGCAAGCGAGCCGAAGGATATCAGCAACATAGCCGCCAAGAAACAGGAAAACACCTTAAAGAAGGAAACTTTCAGCAAGGAAAAACAATACACGGTGGGCTCCAGTAGAAATGTAGGGTGCGTCCGCGACGCACCAGATGCTAACACTAAGGTAATAGGACATATTTTAACAAACCGTGACGCGGCGTTCCAGTCCCCGATTTCTCCGAGTACCTTCACGTCGCGCCACGGTAGTTGCCCTTTCTCTGTCAGGAGCGCGAAAAGTATGTACCGTCTGCCGGACGGGCCCTTGGAGGTTGAGGGATTCCTGGCTTTTCAGGTCCAGCCCGGCAGACGGTACATACTATCGGCGGGAGTGGATTTCGACACCTCTTCTGATATTTAGTTATGGAACCGGCACGGCATAGCCGTAGTTCCATTTTTGGAATCCTTTTTCTCGATCCGCGTCGTCCAACATGTTCGCGTCTTGGCGTGGAACGCCGATTTGCCATTGCGGGCTGCGGTACGAATTTAAGTCGCTATAGGTCATCCAGATGAAAGGCGTACCGGCGGGGATGATTTCTTCCTTTTCTTCATACCCCCATCTGCGCATTAAAACCGCCGGGCTTTGAATGCCTTTGGGGAACAGACGGAAATGCGAACCATTCAGTGTAGGATTTGGCATCCGGCCGGGATACTCTTTGGTCAGTTCGTCTAGCGATTCGGGCAGTTTTCCATGCTTGAGCTTCCATGCTTGCAGCGCCAGCATGATTTTTGTGGCAGCGCTTTCGATTCTGGATTGAGTTTCTGAATTGAAAAAACTAACAATCTCGTAATCGCGGACAGGCAAAATATCATAAGGCGAACTTTGGTATGGCGAATGCCGCATCAACATGAAAGTATCGCTCCAGTTATACTGCGGGTATGGGAGGAAAGAGTAGTGTGCCTCGGGTCCTCGTTGATAATATTGCATTCTCATAAACCATCCGCTGGTAATGATATTCCATACCCGCAGAGCCCGTTTACGCTCCCACGGAAGGCGGTTAATCCACGACCGAGATTTATCATCCTTTTCGCCCGTGATGATGGATCGACCGGTAAGGTATTCCCGCTTGATGACGTTGGATAGCGGCGCGCGGCGCTTGTCCAAATCGTCGAGTTGGCGGATTGCTGCCTCGATGCGCTGGTGAGTTTGTCCTAGTGCGGCGGCCCAATTACGAAGCTGCTCGTTTACATCGCCTTCCAGTCTATTGGATTCATTATGGTCGACAAAGTCGACCCGTTCGGACGATAGTATGCCCATCGCCGAGAGATACTTGTCAAACGCATCGTCCAGTTTGCCCGCTTTTTCGAGTTTCTTTCCGTCCTTAAGAAGGCCGTGGAACTTCTGCGGCTCGTTTGGATCCCATATGGATTTGCTGTCCGTCCTCGCGAATTCCGCCGCGTCGAAACCGGGTTGGACGTCGGGGATGGAATAAACGCGGTAGAAGGGAATGATAATGCTGATTACCAGCGCCGGCAGAATCGCACAACAGGCAACTCGCAAACGCGGTTTCCAGCCGGTTCGACCTCGCATCCAGTCACCCATCCGCAGCCAGGTCGCCAGGAAGAAACCGATCAAGACCGGCAACACGGGCCAGAACCAACTAGTGAACATAAATGCAGTCAGTGTTGACCAGAATGCAAGCACCGCGGCAAGGGAAATTCCGAAAACGAAGCCCAGAATTCCGCTACGAAACACAACCGAACATAACTGCCCCGCTGCATAGGCGCCGAGTATGCAGATCAATGAAAAGCCGCCAAGTTGGAATAGTCCGTCAATAGCATGTGAATCGATGGGCCGGCTGTTGCGCCAGTTTATAGAAATCACAATCAGTGTGGCCGTAAACGAAACGATTACCACCACCAGCAGCACCATCAGCCAGACGATCTGCCGGCTCAGCCACACATAAGTCGGTCGGGCCGTGCGTTGGGCCAGAAATTGCAGGCTGTCACGGCGATGATCGGCCAGGAAAACACACGATCCGACCAGCGAGGCCATCAGCCCGCTCATCAGCCAAATCATGGGCAATACCTGCCCGGACATTTGATTCTGTAAAGCCATTAAACAATACGTGAGCAGAACCAGCGGCACCGTGGCCACGGCAAGAGCACCTATTGTGGAGCGGGATTCCCGCAATTGTTGCCAGACGAGTTGATACAGGCCGGCATGACTGCGTGCTGTTTTCACGGCCGAAGCGGTCGTGTCGGCTTTGCCGGTTTGGCGGTCCGAGCGGGATTCTTTGACCTGTTTGATTTGTCCAAAGTCTATGCCCGAGAGCCAGCGGCGACCCAGCACGACGTCGGCGACTGCGACAAGGCAGAAGATGACCAGCATGGTCGGCACGGCGTCGTAATATGCATCCAGGGAGAAGCGGCCGCGCTCGCCAAAATACATGGCCGCTCCGTTCACGCAAACCGAAGCGGCCGAAACTGCCAGCAAGGTGGCAACCAGTGGGCGCTTGGAAAGCAGCGAGAAGAACACGCCCCAGGCCAGCCCTACCAACGTCGCCGCCAGACAGACGATCCAAACGCGAATTTGGTTGGTTGTGTCCGACAGATAGAAGCCGCCCAAGTACAATGCGGATGAGCTGATGAGCATGAAAATCAGTAATGAGCTTGCCGTGGCGAAAACCGTCTTGCCCACAAGCAGCCACGAACTCGTGGCGGGCAGGCTGCACAGAAACCAATAGGTTCTCGTCTCGCGCTCGGACGAAAAAAGCATGGCCCCGCAACCGGCCGCGTAGAGAGCCACAAAAAATGCCGTGAGATAATATAAACCGGCAGCGGTGCTATCGGATATATGGCCGAGGATACCCTGTTTACTGGCCAGAGGGATTACCAGCAAAATGAGCGAGAGCACTACCATGGCGATCCAGAAACCACATAGTGTGCGGAATTCTTTCCACAATAGGCGTCTAAAAATGGCGGTGTTGGCGGTACTCATCGCGTGCCTCCCATGTTAAGTGCCGCAAGTTGTTTGTCCGGTCGGGTGGTACCGGCTGCTTGCCAGTCAGCGTTTTCCGAACGTATCTCTCCTTCACTGGCTGACAAGCAGCCGGTGCCACATTTCGGGTGCGACTCTCGGCTCAGCAGGAGCTTCATGTGTGGTATGTCCAGAATGGGCGTGAAATGTGATGACTGGTGCTGACATACCCTTCCACGCCCATTCTGGGCGTGCCACAAGTCGGTGGGGATGACGGGCACGCGATTGGCTGCCAGCGCTACCGCGATGGCTAGAATTGGCACGGCTACGGTTGTGAGCGGGCGCACGTAGGGCCGCCAGCCGCTGCGGGCTCGCATCCAGTCGGGCGTGTAGAGGAATGTTGCCAGGAACATGGCTACCGTGATGGGCAACACCGTCAGAACCGGGCTGATCTCAAGGTATATCATTCGCGCCGACCAGGCGATCATGATCACGCTCAACACTAAAGCGAAAGTCACAGCCAGAAGTCCGCTGCGGAAGAGCATCGAACAGAACTGCCCGGCAGCGAAAGTCATTACAATGGCCGCCCAGGAGATTAGGACGGGAATTGTGACCTGCCACAGCGAGGGATAGTTGACGAACTGTTCCCAGTCACCGTGGGCTGCGAGTTGCCTTAGTGCGATAGCTCGAGCGAAAACGTGTAAAACGAGCATGGAAATGGAAATCAGCACCAGCGGCGCCAGCCAAACGATCTGGCGGCTGAGCCACACGTGCCACGGTCGAACCGCCCGCTCTGCAAGATACAACACGCTTTGCCGGCGTTGATCGCCCATGAACACCAAGGCCCCGAAGATCGACAGGATGACATAAAGATGTATGGTATAAAACTCCTGCTGTCTGAGAACAAAGAATCTGTTTGAACCGACCGCAAGAAAGAATAAAGCCGCGATACCGAACAGTAAAGCGGCCATTGTTGCTCGTGAAAAACGCCACTGCTGCCAAACCAGGCGACGTAGTATGATAGCTGTTTGCGGTTGTTCGGGTTGATATCGGGCATCCGCGTGACCAGGCGACGGCCTCATACCGAACAAGCCCGCAATACGATTCGTGAGCGACCTTCGGTTGCGAAACCATCCCAATCCAAGGTAGGTGATCGCCAGGCCCAGCGCGCCCAATACGCCGGGTAAGAATATATAAGATTCGACTTTGCTGAATAACACTTTGACAAATATTGTGCAAATCAGCCCCACTATGGCACCCAGGAATGTTGCCAACAAAACCCGCTTGACCAGCAAGGAAAACAACATCCCCCAGGCAAGAGACAAGTAGAGAATTAAGAGGGCGCCGGTGCCGACCAAGCAGTATTCGTACCAGTGAGCCGCTAAGGGGGCTATGTTCAACGAATGGCCGTGAAACCGGTCCAGCCAGACGGCCGGTAATGACGTCACACAGGGCAAAGCGGCCACGGCAACTGAGGCAAATACAACCTTGGCTAGAAAAACCTTTGAAGCTGAAACGGGCAGACTGCGGTGGAACTCGAATGTGCCGGCGTCGTGCTCGGCGGCGAACAGCATGGCTCCGCAGCCCAGGGCATAGAACATCGAGAGGGAAAAAATTACGCCCAGGTAAGTAAAGTCGCTCTCTTCCTGGATCAAGGTTTCCACAAAACTTACCAGCCCGAGCGACATCAAAATGATGAAAACCATGGCAAGCCAAAATGGCCATTGTTGGTGGAATTCCTTCCACAGCAGGCTTCGGAAAATTGAGGTGTTCATTTTGCGTCTCCCATATTGAACGACTCGCCACGGTCGCCTTTCATGTAGGCCACGAAAATTTCTTCCAGCGTGGGTACGCGGAATTCCACGTTTTGCACGGCCGAGTTGCTTTTCAATGCGGCCAGGTCCGATTCGACCGCGTCGCGCACCAGCACCTGCCACTGGCGGCCGCGACGTTCGGCCATGATGGTTTGGCCGGGCAACTCGGGCAGCAAGCCCGTGCCGTCGACAAGTGTGATGGTAACTTCTCGAATTTCGTTTTTCATACGATCGAGCCGTTCGACGGCGATCAGGTGCCCGTCGCGGATGATGCCCACGATATCGGCCACGCGCTCGACCTCGTTGATTTGATGGCTGGAGAGGAACACGCTCTTCCCCGTTGCCGCGCGATCGACCATGCTTTCGAGAAATTCGCGCCGCACCAGCGCGTCGAGCCCGGAGGTGGGCTCGTCGAGAATCAGCAACTCGGGATCGTTGGCCAGTGCCAGCGACAAGCATACCTTGGCGCGCATGCCCTTTGATAGGGCCTTGAGTTTGCGGCGTTCGGGCAATTCGAACCGCGTTGTGAGTTGCTGATAGCGCATTAAAAAGCCGTTGCCGTAGAAACCAGCCGTGAACCATCCGATTTCGGCCACGGTCATCCAGTCGTAGAGCGTTGGCTGCTCGGGCACGTAGCCGATTCGTTTGCGGATCTCGAGGCCGTGATTGCGGCTGTCGAGGCCCAGCACTTGTGCGCGTCCGTCGTCGGCGTCGAGGAGTCCCAGCATGATGCGGATGGCCGTGGTCTTTCCCGCCCCGTTCTCTCCCAAAAGAGCAAAAACCACGCCCGGCGGAACTTCGAGGGAAACGTGATCGAGAGCCACGTTGGACTTGAAGCTCTTTGTAAGCCGTTCCAGACGAATCACGGGGTGCACGTGTGATTCGATTGCCAGGTCCGCATTCAGACTGTTTTGAGTATCCGTTTTCATGATCGCACCTCCTCTTTTTGATTCTCTGTTGCCAAGAGTTCGCTTTCTACGAGCCGGCGGATCTCATCCTCATCGAGCCGGCTCTGGCGGGCTTCGGTGAGGACTTCGCGCAGGCGGCTGCGGATCAGGTTAGTTCGTTCGTGGCGGCAAAGTTCCAAGGCGCCACCGGCGACCTGCAGGCCGGTTCCGCGGACCGGATCGAGCACGCCGTCGGCTTGTAGTTGCCGAAAGGCGCGGGCCACCGTGTTTGGATTGATGGTAAGCTGGCGGGCCACCTCGCGAACCGAGGGCACCAACTCGCCGGCCTTGATGACCTGGCCGGCCACCGCGAATTTGATTTGGCGGACAACCTGTTCGTAAATAGGCAGTCCGCCTGACGGATCGATTGTGAAGAACATATCATGCTCCCTGTACTAGTATGATAGTACAGTAGTCGTTTTCGACATACGGGTCAATAGTTTGACGGGGAATTTTGGGATTTTCTTGAAAACCCCCTGATTTAGCTGGGTTGTGTCATTTCTCACTCGGTTTACAGTGGGAAGAACGTACTAACCCGAAGAGCAAGCGAAGGGAGATCGACGATAAAACCTTGCCATCCCTTCGCTTGCGCTTCGGGTTAGTTGAAGGTAGGAAGCCGAAAATTTTGGCAGTGTGGCACGCCCAGAATGGGCGTGGGTGATACATTTCCATTATGTCAAGTCTTCCACGCCCATTTTGGGCGTGCCACACGGATCGCAGTTCATCGCCAGCCCGACCGCTATTGACCCGATTTGCGGAACACGGCTATACTACCCCCCCGCATCTATTTGCGCGCGGACTTGTGCGCGTGCACAAATAACGAGTCACAAACGGTTTATGGAGGAACCGAAATGACCGATCAGACCCAGAATGATTCTGTTCACACAAATTCCCAGGGGCCATCCGGCGGTGCGAAGAGAAAACGCCGCCTTCCGATCAAGTCCATCCTGGGCGGCATCGGCGTTTTAGCCGTGTGCTTGATCGTTCGCTATTATTGGTCGGCCGAGCCGGCCGCCGCCCGCGATACGATGCAATCCACTCGCCGCCAGGCGGCATCGCGCGAGATGCCCGTCGCCGAGGCTCGCAGCGAAGTGGCCCCCGAGACCGTGGCCATGGTCAATGGCAAGAAAGTTTCGCGCGAGGCATTGGCCATCGAGTGCCTGCGTCACTACGGCGAGGACGTTTTGGAAAGCTATGTTAACAAGCGTCTTATCGCCATCGAGTGCAAGAAGCGTGAAGTCGAAGTTACACGCGAGGAGGTCGAAGCCGAGATCGCACGTATGGCCACCAGTTTCGGGCTGCCCGTCAAGCAATGGTACCAAATGCTCGAGAAGGAGCGTGGCATTCAACCGGCCCAATATGCCGAGGATATAATCTGGCCCACGTTGGCGCTTCGCAAGTTGGCCTCCGATCGACTGAGCGTCAGCCAGGAAGAATTGGCAATAGCCTACGAAACCCAGTTCGGTCCAGCCGTGCAGTGTCGCATTATCGCCTGCGCCACGCCGCAGGATGCCGAACAGGTTCACGCCGCGGCGGTCAAGGATCCAGAATCTTTCGGCGATCTGGCCAAAGAGTATTCCAAGGATACAACCAGCGCCAGCATCATGGGTCGCATTCCGCCCATCCGCAAGCACGCGGGACACGAAGCCATCGAGAAAGCCGCCTTCGATATGCAGGACGGCCAGGTTTCGCCTGTCTTGGAAGTCGACGGACAGTATGTGATCCTCAAACGCGAGAAAGGTCTCGAAGCCCGCAATGTCAAATTCGAAGACGTTAGCGAGCGGCTGAGCAAGATGATCGAGCAACGCAAGTTGCGTGGAGTTTCTCGCGAGCTTTTCGGTGAATTGCAGAAGCAAGCCGAGGTGATCAACGTTTTGAACGATGCGGAAAAGCGCAAGCAGATGCCGGGCATCGCGGCCATCGTCAGCGGTCAGAAGGTGACCATGCGCGAGCTGGCCGAAGAGTGTATCAAGCGGCACGGCACTCAGGTACTGGACGGGCTGATCAATCGCATGTTGATCGAACAGGCTTGCGAGCAACAGGAAATCACCGTTAGCGACGAGGAAATAACGGCCGAGATCGTCCGCGCCGCCACCGATTCGGTGGAGCCCAAGCCCGACGGAACGCCAGACGTCGAAGGTTGGATCGAACTGGTCACCAAGCAGCAAGGCATCAGTCGCGAAGTTTATATCCGCGACAGCGTGTGGCCCTCGGTGGCATTGAAGAAGCTTGTGGGCGATCGCGTTACGGTGACTGAAGATGACATCCAGCGAGGTTTCGACGCCAACTACGGCCCAAAAGTGCGTTGCCGGGCCATCGTGCTCGACAACCAGCGTCGCGCGCAAGAGGTTTGGGAAAAAGCCCGACAGAATCCGACGGTGGAATACTTCGGCCGTTTGGCGCAAGAGTATTCGATCGAAGCCTCCAGCCGCGAGCTTAAGGGCCAGGTCCCGCCCATCAAGAAAAACGGCGGCCAGCCCATACTCGAACGCGAGGCATTCACCTTGCAGCCGGGCGAGATTTCAGGCATCATCCAGGCCGGCGGCCATTTCGTGATCCTTTTATGCGAAGGCCAGACCACCCCGGTCGACGTCAAACCGGCCGAGGTCCGCGACTTGATCGTGCGGGACATCCGCGAAAAGAAAACCCGTAAGGCCATGGCCCAGTTGTTCGGCCACTTACAAGAGAAGGCCGTCATAGACAACTACCTGGCCGGCACCACCCAGTCACCGCGAAAGTCGCAAGAACGCGCGTTGCGAGACATGCCCAAGATGCCGCGGACACCGGTGCGGCAGTAGTTCGACCTTGGAGGGTGGCACTGGCTGCTTGTCAGCCAGTGTGAATAGAACGACTCTGCCACCGGTAGTGTGGTGCGTATAACGTTTGGCCACAACGTGTAATCAACCCGGCACATAATACGACAGCAGAC
>JAFGTN010000236.1 GCA_016934075.1 Pirellulales bacterium | reverse complement strand
GACCGACGGACATCGATGCAATTTCGACTTCATATATGCTCCCGGCCAAGTACGGGTTCCTCTTCTCTGTTCGGGAGTATTCGGATACTCTTCAGTGAAGTTGGATGGAATACTACAAGAGATTTCAGGAGAGTCGACCATTGCCCGGCATTCTATGTGAGAAAGCTCAGTTTGACATCCCCTGGATCCGCAGATGGTAAGGACTCGCATTGTTTGCTCTGACAATCAAGAATTCGAACAGAGAAGAGGAACCCGTATTACCAAGGGCTCCAAGAGACTTCATTTCACCCATGGATTCTGCGGGGGAGCCAAAAATTGCCAAATTATGTTTTCACTCTTTAATACCTGATCATATCACCCATGTGTAAGATTTTCCAGTCCTCGTTGTTATTGCTTGCACGCACCGCACTACTTAATTACTTGAATATCAAACCGGCAGGGCCGCTCGGTCGGAGTTGCCGGCAAGAGAACAAACACCTTGCCGTCCTCGGTGCTGGTTGCTTCCGCCGGGGATCCGTTGATGGTAGCGCGGGCGGCCGTTTTGTGGCCTGGCTTTGGAAACCTCACACACAAACGCTGCGGGCTTTCCCCGCAGTAGTGCCCGCTCATGTGATCGCGATAGAATCGGTAGGACAGGGTCCTCCCGCGCCAGTTCAAAGTTTGGCCGCATCCGGCCTTCCAGAAGTCGTCCGGGGCTGTTGGTGCCAACAGTATCGTTCCATCCAGATCGAACTCGACACCCAGCAGAAATCGCTGTACGATGCGGATCAGGTTGGCCGGATACTCGCAGTATTTTTCCACTCCATGGGCGCCTTTGTCGGTGTATCGCTCGCGCCAATAGTAGCCGTTTTTTCGGCCCTCACGGCAGACCTTACGGATGGATTCCACCAACCCCGGGCCGTCGCCCATTTTTGCCCGTGCCCAGCATTCCAGATACCAGACGCGCCCCATCGCGGCGAGGTCCATCTGATCGTTGGTCGTGAATTCCCACTTCTCGTATGTTTCCGGCAGCGTAGCGATACCGGTCGGCATTCCGCCATAGTAGAAACGTTTTTCATTTTTCAAACGTGGCCATAGAACGGAGATTTGTTTGGTGTCGGCCGCGCCGGTGGCAATCGCGCTCCAATCGACATCGGTCAGTCCATGACTCGAAATCGGGCCTCGCTGGGGGTGGATATACTCGACGAACAGGTCCTTTGCCCAGAACTTATCGCGGAAATGCGTGGCAATCAAGTCCGCAAGCTTATGGTACCGCCTGGTCGACTTGTGGTTGCCGGCCAATTCGTTCAATTGTGCCACTTTCCGGAAGGCGTCGATGGCGTGGCATTGCGTGACACCATCGTATTCGATGCGGGTGGGGCGTTCGACGTAGTAACCGGCCCCGCCCACCGCGCCGTCTTCGGTGGTCAGCGAGGCCAGATAGTCCGCCGCCAGATTAACCGAAGGCAACTGGTGCAACAGCCACTTGCGGTCCTGCGTGTAGCGATAAATCACGTCGGCATTCTGGATATATGTTGTACCGGCCAGCGCGCGGAGCGGGTCTCCGGGAACCCAGTGGACATAAAGGCCGCCATTGGGGTCTAATGTTGATTTGGCGGTTTCCGTGCCGATTGTTTTGCCCGCCAACGGCGGAAGAATTGCCAAGGGTAGTTGTCCGTTGGGACGCTGGAACTTCCGTACATAGTCCCAATTGGCTTTCACGATTTCGACCTGCCCGAGAAACAGGAGAGCATCGGTCATCTGGTGTCCGTCCAGCGACGGATAGGTACAGCCGTAGCCGAAGCCCTTACCGTCGGCGCACACCGACCAGTAGCCCGGGAAAACTTCGGAGTTGACGGCGGCCAGCACGTTTTGCCTCGCCGCCCGGTCGTAGGCCTTGACGATTTCCGCGTCTAGCAAATTCAACGCGGGGATGTTTTTAAGAGGTTCTTCGGCACGCAGTGATCCGCAAATCCCCACAATGCCAAGAATCGCAAAATAGAATACGAGATGTAGCTTCATAGCAGCGAAAAGACCTTTGAGCAGTTGGAAAGCAATTCCATTGCCGGATCGCGGCGTAGCCTACGAGATATTATAGCGGCATAGTTAAAAGATGTATATGAGTTGGTAGTCAGTTTTCAGTAGTCAGTAGTCAGTAGTCAGTAGTCAGTAGTCAGTAGTCTGTAGTCTGTAGTCTGTAGTCTGTAGTCTGTAGTCTGGAGTCTGGAGTCTGGAGTCTGGAGTCTGAAGTCTGGAGTCTGGAGTCAGAAGTCTGAAGTCTGAAGTCTGAAAACTGACTACTGAACTTCCTACCGCCGATACTCCAGCAGCATCCCCACCGTACCTGGCGCCATCATGGGGGCCACCGAGTAGCAACTTCTCTTGCCTTCTTCGGTTTCGCTTACCGAACGGCAGGACAGGTATGCCATCCACCAGCCCATCCAGACCTGCGAGAGATAGTGTGAGTCATCGTTGATGCGCGACCAGGCGGTCAATGTCGACATGAAATAGAAACAGCCCTTCATGCAGCAATTCTCGGACATTTGCGCGGCGGTGATAAAGGGCACGGCGCCGCAGAAGGCGTGTCCGCTGACACCGTTGCTGTCTTGGAAGGGATGCCACTCGGAGCCTTGCCCTTCGTCGGGCCGCGAGGCTCCCAGGCAGTATTGCATGAAGAGCATCGGCGGTGTGCCCACCAGGTAACTGCGCGTGGTACGGTAGCCGAAATCACCTGCTGTTTCCATAAGTGGATATTTGTCCAACACACTACCTACCAGAGCCAGCCCGGCCCAGGCGGGCACGAAGATTTCACCCTCGCCGAATGTCTTCCAAAACGAGGCGAAGTTGTCCGAGCCGGAGCTTCTGACGTCGTCCTGCACCCAATCCTGGAAGTCCTGGTCGATGGAAGTGTGGGCCATGACTGCCGCCGCGCCCACGCACAATAAAAGATCTCTTCCCGTGCGGCATTTGTAGTAGTTGCGGTAATCGCACTTGATGTCACAACAGCCACGGGCGGCCATTGTGCAAAATCGTTCTTTGAATGTAGGGCACTTGTCGACGGGCAGGCAATATTCGTCACCGTAATCCGGATCGACGATCGGTTGTTCGTAGGACGTGTTCGTCACAGGATATGTTTTCGGTACGATTGACGAATCGTTTGTAGCGAATATCGATGATTCCTGTTTTGTTGTGTGCTCAGTCGGGTTTGTTGTTGGTGGTGCTACGTGAGGAGATGCGTTTGACGCAACCGGTTTGGTATGGAGTGTCTGGATTGTCGATTTATCTAGAGTGGGGACAGCGGGTTGGTTATGGCACCGTTCGTGTTCCGTTTCAGTGAGTTTTAGCGGACGAACCGTTTCGATGGGACTGCCCGGCGGCGCGAAGGACCAACTTCGGCTGCAACCGCTGAGGGCCAATAGCAAAGTGCAAAAACAGCAGGCGACGGATAGGATGTACCCGTAGCGTGAGATGCGCGCCATTGTCGTTTCCCGGCAATGTTCCACGAACCGCCCCGGTGTTCGTGCTGGGTCCAATGCGAAAATCTCGTGCCGAGAACAGCGCGAGATGGTTTTTTGGTCATGGCCTGGCTCGAAGTGCGGGTAAGCCGACCTGCCGTTATAATTCATCGGACCAGGGCAGTCCGGAACTTAGGTACGATCCCTACCGTGGGAATAATCCGGATAACCGGTAAGGTTTGACAGGGGGAGAGGGGAAGGGGCAATGTTCAATGTTCAATGATCAATGATCAATGAGCGATGAGCGATGAGCGATGAGCGATGGGAGGTGGGCAGTGAGTCCGTAGGCCGGGTTATAACTCGGCGGCTTTATCTTGTGGTGAGGGCTTCCAGGCTGCCAGGCAGCCTGTTGAAAAACACAAGTTAGACCTATATGGAAAGGAAGCGACGCGCAGCGTCGGTTGCTT
>JAFGTN010000235.1 GCA_016934075.1 Pirellulales bacterium | reverse complement strand
TGCCAAGCTGGTTAAATCTGGAAGGTTCGGGAAACCCGTAAAAGTCTTGAATGACACTCGCGGTTGTTTTGATTCACCACTGACGCTTTACCGTCGGCATTCAACGCATCTTCTGGAAGTGCTCCCAAAAACGTATAGATCTGTTCCAGTAAGTGTTATCTATGTAGCACCTGAAAAGATAATCTATAAGATCGGTTTTCAGTTTGAACGCGAAATGCTCGAGATGCTTGATATGCGATCCAAGACATGCGGCCGCTGCACCGATCTCTTCGGCGAAGAAAACATCCACGTTCACCTTGGACCTCTAACGGTTAACCTTGATGGATTGCATATTGGAATTGGCTGCGATGCGGGAAGGTGGGCTCAGACAAATGACACCAGAACCTTTATATCGCAGCTTGATCAGGAACACGTACTTAATTGCAGAGAAAGAGTAACGAGACATCCTATTCTGGTACATCCACCCTATGGTTTGGCCTAGTCTTGAATCTTATGACACTACACCAACCTCCAATACCCATTCCTCGGGCTACCCTCAAACACAATCCGCCCTTCTTCCCGCAACCGAGCTAAATACCGCCGAATCGTTGCGTTACTATGCCCAGTGCGATGTACAATCTGCTCCCGGCGAATCCGACCGGATCGTTTCAGTTCGGTGAGTAGCCATTGGGATAAATTCTTGATTTTTCCGTCCCCGTTGGCCCGCACACAAAGCTTCTCGCAATCCTTTACCGCAATCTTATCAGAAAAACCATAGCCATGCAGCCGATCGTTGACTATCAAGTCGACGCTGGGCACAATAATCATATTGGCCTTGGCTAGCATGATCCGCTTTACGCGCAAGCGAAAGTTGCGAATAGCGCCAGCCACGCGCTGTCCGTCCTCGGCGCCGACTAGATCGGCCAGTTCGTCGCCACTAAGCGAATGATGCCTGTGCAGAGCGTCCAGTATTCGACGGATCATGCAGCTACCTTCTTTTCCACAAACCTTCACGCCACAGAACTCTACTCGCGATGGATAAAATGTCAATTTTCCCTGCTCGAATCGCTGCGGTGGTTTGAGTGGATTTCCGTGTGATTTTCCATCTTGAGATTCACTCAAGGCGTCGTGAATTGCTTTTCCCAGGGCTCGGCCATCATCGGAAAACGGTTTGAGTACAAAATTATTGGTGCCACCGTTGCGGATAACTTTAGAAACAAAACACATACTTTTTCGCTCTCCCGAAGTCATCATTATGATCGGAATGTTTTCAGAGCCCTTGCTACGGCGGATAGTCCACAAGAGATCTTCACCGTTTGTCGCGTGCGATGGGCGGCCGGGTTTGATGGGTATATTAAGATCTAATAATACATACGAATAGCGATTGTCGGCCAACAGGGCCTTGGCTTCCGCTTGTGAGCTGGCCAAGTCACAGGTATGGCTCATCGACTCTATGCGATCTTTTGCACTATTTAATATTTCAGGATCAGTGTCAACTACAAGAGCGTGATACTTCATGGTGTAATTTTCCTCGTATAGGCGTATTTTCATTGCGGATTTGGAATCATGGTGCGCGCACACCGAGCGCAAATGTGCCGTGTGCACATGGGACTACAGAAATGGCTACGCAGGGACGTCTGCTATGCTGGAATTACGCCCTCAAAGGCGTAAACGTGGTGGCTGAAGCCATTTTGATAATTGATCCTGAATTGACAACCAGTGTGATATGCGCCTCGAGTTATAGACGCTGACACAATCAAAAACGGCGTTTTGCCTTCCGGTAAGAGGGTGCATTGAAATACTCTTTCCCATCGACGAGCGTACTTGCGGAGTTGACCGCCGGACGTCGGAGATGATGATGCAGGATCTCAAGGCGGCGAGGACCATTTGGATTAATAAAGCCGATGACGACGAAGAAGAACGCAAGCGACATGAGTCCAACGACTTCCTCAAATAACCGGATAAATAAGTATAGTGGTGATCACCATGGTCGTCGACACTGCGACACCGTAGGCAGCTGCCAGGTTAATTGATTCTTTGAAGTTGATGACTAATAAAATTGTTGCCGATAGAAGCAACCAGTTCAGACTTGGAATATAAACCTGTCCGGATTCTTCTGACGATGTTTGCACGATCCGCAAGCGGGGAAGATACCCAAGCAAAACCGCTTGACGAGACAAGGAGAATACGCCGGAGATTATAGCTTGCGAAGCGATAACAGTTGCCGTCGTAGCAAGTAACAACAACGGATAAAATCCCCAGCTTGGAGCAAGAAGGTAAAATGGTTGGCTTGCTGCGCTCACATCATTGAGCAAAAGTGCCCCTTGGCCAAAATAATTGGCCAATAGTGCAGGAAACACTAAAGCGAACCAAGCCAGACGAACGGGACGTCGTCCGAAATGGCCAATGTCGGCATATAGTGCTTCTCCTCCGGTGACAACGAGAAATACGGCCCCCAGAATTAGTGCGCCCAGCCAGCCGTTCGCGATGAAAAATTTAACGGCATAGAGCGGATTGATTGCCGCCAATACGTCAGGACGCATAACAATACCCATAATGCCAAGGACGGCAAGCACAACAAACCATATCGCCATCGTTGGGCCAAAAAAGGAGCCAATGGCTCGGCTGCCACCGCTCTGAAACAAAAACAGTATGAAAAGAATACAAACAGTTACTGGAATCACATACGCATCTAATGCAGGAGTAATCATCTTCATGCCCTCGACGGCACTGAGAACGGATATTGCAGGCGTAATCATGCCATCACCATAAAGCAATGCCGCTCCGAATATGCCCAGGATCAGTAGCCCCCAACCTCGGCTCCAAGGCCGGATATGCCCGCGAACAGTTAATGCCATCAACGCTAAGATTCCACCCTCACCACGGTTGTCCGCACGCATCACATACGATACATACTTGATCGATATCACTATGGTCAAAGACCAGGTAATCAATGAAAGTAAACCGAGAACATTTACTGCGTTCGGCTCAACCGCGTGTTCACCGTGAAAACACTTGCGAAATGCGTAAAGCGGACTTGTGCCAATATCGCCAAATACAATTCCCAAGACTGCAACGCTGCTTAACAGCAAAGCAGTCCCCCCGGGATCTGAGTGGTTTTTATCCGGCTCACCACTCAATTGCTCAGGATGCTCTGTGACAACCTGTTCTTTTGTCTGTTTGTTCATGGAGAGCGATATGACCACATCTTGGCAAATGAGAAACCATCACATTCATCGCTACATTAGAAGCAATTGTTACTCCCAACGGATTGGTCAGGCTGAATGATTACATGATTGTTGATCGCTCAAGGGTCATTTTTTACGAACAAGGACAATATGACGCGCTGTTACGACAAAGTGTCGGGGTAAACTGCTAATGACTAAATGGACGACCGTACAAAAAATGTCAATGGACAATGTCGCTCGCCAAATATATTCCCCACTGCAGGCCCGGCACACGATTTGCTTTCGTTTTGTTATATGCAATCAGCAATTCAGATACCCGCAAGGCGTTCAACAAACCGCGGGCAGATGAACGATTCAACTCCGTATGACAGCTATACGTCAGGCTGGCAGGATGATTGTAGTGCTTTATATTCGCCGACGTGTTCCTGTCAAGTGCAATGGGAGAATAAGGTGCATAGACTTATCTCCAAATCCAAGGCAATGAGTGAGGTCTGGAGGCGAATCGAGCGCGCCGCGCGAGTTGATAGTCCGGTCTTGATTCAAGGAGAGCGGGGAGTCGGTAAAAAAATCATTGCCCAGACCATTCATCGTTATAGCCATCGGAGCGACAAGCCGTTGGTTATTGTGCACACGGATCAACCGCGGGAGCAGTCTGTTGAGGAAGAACTGTTCGGCACAACGGCACACCACGGCGCCTTGACAAAGACGGCCAACAGTGGGGGATCGTTGCTTATTGATGAGATTACGGCACTTTCATTAACCGCGCAAGCCAAGCTGTTGATTGCTGCAGAAACAAAATACCAAAGACAACAAGCAAATGGGGCCATTGATGACACAGTCGCTTTTCGCTTCATGGCCACCACCCGTCACGATCTTGGCGAATTAGTCGAGCAGGGAAAGTTCCGCGGGGATTTGCATTATCGATTTAGTGTGGTGACTATACGTGTGCCCCCATTGCGGGAGCGAAAAGAAGACATCGCTCCACTGGCTGAATACATGCTTGAAGAGCTGTACGCGGCCCGGGAAATGCCGCCGCCGACAATAGATCCACAGCTAATGCAACTTCTTATCAAGCACCCTTGGCAGGGCAACGCACAGGATCTTCATGATTGCCTAGAGGAGATGGTTACCTCGGGTGAATCGCAAACACTACAAATTAAACATCTGCCGGCTTGGTTGAATCAAACTGCTTGTAGTGATGGCAACGAATTATACACGGAAAAAAGCAGCGAATCGTTGGCCGATATCGAGAGGGCAGCCATAATCCGTGCCCTCGATACACATCACGGTAACCGAACTCGGGCAGCCAAATCGTTGGGCATTTCCGTCCGCACACTGCAGCGAAAACTCAAACAGATGAGCATTTTATAGCAATTATTTAGCAAGAATTATTAACGATGCCATAGGAATTACCCGAACTGCCGTTCGCCGAGACGGCTTTGGAGCCGTATATTTCGGCGGAGACCTTATGATATCATCACAGCAAGCACCATGCCAAGTATGTGTCAACTCTCAACGAGCTGTCCAAAGGCGCGGAATTGGAGATGCTACCGGTCGAGGAGATCATACAGGAGGCCACAGGCAAACTGTTCAACAACGCCGCCCAGACCTGTAATCATACGTTTGGGATTTCGTCGCACAGCAATACCATAACTGAAGGAGAATGAAATGACTCGAACTTCGGAAGACATAAAGAAAGACATAGTGGATCAACTCTACTGGGATGACCGCGTGGATGCGGCAGATGTGAACGTTACTGTTGAAGACGGCAAGGTGGTATTACACGGCACGGTACCTACGTTGATTGCACGTCATTATGCTTCCGCTGACACTCTGACCGTGGCTGGTGTTCGGAAACTCGACAATCAGCTTACGGTTCGCTATCCGACAAGCGTGACGGCGCCGAGCGACGAGCAGATACGTTCTAATGTGGATAATATCTTGCAATGGAACTCGCACATAGACGCCGAGCACATTCGCGTTCTCGTCAAAAACGGCATCGTCACACTCGCAGGATCGGTAGATTCGCTTTGGAAAAAAAACCTGGCGGAAGAGATTGTCCTGCAATTAACGGGAGTCACGGCCATCGAAAACAAGTTAACCGTTGTGCCCACCAAAGACACTTCCGACGAGATGATATCCGAACTGCTGCTCAGCGCCCTCAAGCGAGACCCCACGATCAACGAAGACGCAATCGTTGTCAGAGTAACAAACGGCGTGGTCCAGCTTAGCGGAGCGGTCTCCAACTGGGCGGCGCGAGATGCGGTTTACAGAACAGCCCTGCACACCTTTGGGTCTATCGGTGTTGATGACCAGCTCGAAGTGGCAATCGATTGATTGAGGAGGCATCGCGTGAATCCGACGGGCATTTTAATTCCTGAACAACGAACTGGCCTGCATTGCAATGTTTCACTTGCGCCGACAATCCATTCAGAGCCTGGAACCGGCCACTGCTGCCACTAATCTCCACCCTAATGTAAATCCAATTGCGAAAGGAGTAAAAAATGAAAGCGATAGTTGATAAGGACCTTTGTAGCGGTTGCGAACTGTGCACCGAGTTGTGCCCTGAAGTGTTCGAAATGGGCGACGACGACAAAGCCTTCGCCAAAATCGATCCTGTCCCTCCCGACAATGAAGACACCTGCCGTGAAGCTGCCGAGCAGTGCCCTACGGAGGCAATTCATATCGAAGATTGAACAGAGCCGATTGCACAACTACTTTTTGAGTTGTGCAATCGGGTATATTACATGTACATTATCTATTTAACTTCGATCTTGCGCGTGTGGGCATTCTCTGCCTTTTTCATTTCCATGTGCAAGACGCCGCCTTCGAGTTTGGCCTCAATCGAACCGGTATCAACAGTACTGGGCAACCGGAACATTCGTTGAACTCGATTGTAACGCCGCTCCTGCAGGTGGGAGCGGCCTTTGGGCGTCTCGCTGGATCGTTCCGCCTCGATGGATAGAAGATCGTCGTTTATGGAGACGTTGATCTCATCTTTTTTGAATCCAGGCAATTCAGCATCGACCAAAATATGATCGTCTTCTTCGCTGATGTCAACTGGATACCCATCACCTGTCATTTCCGCAGGCATATCTTGGAACATTCGTTGCATCATACGGTCGAAAATATCGGCCGGTTCGTTCCACCTGGTTACAGCACCGGGTCTAAATATTGCTGGAAGTGTCATTTCATCACTCCTTTTCATCTTTCCGGCAGGATATGTGTTACGGTGATCCGCGCGGGCCGGAATTCGCGTGGATTACGTTTACCTTTACTAACGTCTTGCCAAATTTTCAGTGCGAATAATTTTGCTTATGAAGATAATTCCAGATGTCTTGATATTTCGCGGAGGTAGCGGCGGGCTTGGCGAGCTCCATCCAGCATTGCTTGATGGTCTTCTTGGCCGGCCACTTCAAGTATGATTGCGCCGTTGAAACCGATGCCGGACAATTGATAGAGGAGTTTTTTCCATTCGATCTCTCCCTCACCAGGAGGCAAATGATCGTCTCGCTGGCCGTGGTTATCAGTGGCGTGCATCATCCACAAGTGGCCGGATAGTTTATTGACTACCGTGCTCAGATCACCCGATAAGTAAGCGTGTCCGGTATCGAGGCAAATACCCACATCAATTGTATCCAAAGCACCAAGAATCCAGAGAAGTTCGCGCACACGGCCGGAGAATAAATGGGGAAGCATGTTTTCCAACACGAGGGCAAGCTTATGCTCACGGCAGGCATTGGAAACGTCGGTCAGCACATCCGCGGCGTTCTCCATTCGTTCGAATCTTTCTTTTTCGGGGAAACCGCCTTTTTCCGGACCTGGATGGATTACCAAATAACGAACACCGAGCGCCGCTGCGGCATCTGCGGCGTGAATCAACTCATCGCGTGCGTGCCGGCGAGAGTCTCCGTCGAGCGATGTTATGTCAATATCATCGGCCAGGGGGGCGTGCAAAGAGTAAGGCTCCAAATCCAAATCATCGATGCGTCGTTTCGCAGATCGAACCGCTTCCATGTTGTGATAATCGAGATGTTCAGGGAAGGAACATATTTCGATAAGACCGAATCCACTGTTGCGTATCGGCTCCAGGCAATCGAATATACTCGATTTATAAAAACAGCCCGTGGAAAGGCCGACCGGCCAGTCACTCATAGTTTTCCCTTTCCATTAGTTTTTCACGTAGTTGGTTCAAGTAATTGTCACATGTACCATCCGCGCATTCCTCAGCGGACAGGATGTCTTGGCAACGAAAATCATTGAGATCGTCGAGTCCCAATTCAATCAATCCGGCAAATAGGCGGGTATAAAAATCGGCCCTCGTGGCGGCGTCGTAATGGAAAAATAAATTACCCCAGCCATAATCCCGCTCGTACTTGGAACGAATCAGACCGGCTATATGTCGAGGGTGCCAATCGAGTCCCATTAAAACGCGAACTATGTGTCGAATGCCTTTGGGTTTCAACAATGAATCATTCGGTTCCACCAGCAGTTTCTGAGCACATGGCGGCAATGAATCGAGAGGCATCTTGTCGTAAGTATCCGGCCAATGCTTGGGGGATTCATGTTTTTGGCTGTAAAACCAGCGATGAAATGCTGCGGTTTGTGATTTGGCATAGGATTCAGTCAGTGCTAAAGTGCCCTCGTTATGTTCTGGTATCTCCACAGAAGCATAGCGGGCGATTTCGACAGCTTGCAGTGGATCTCGCATGGCCAAAAGCCCCGTACGATCGTCCATTTCAAACAGGGGTACTAGAAAAAAAGGGGGCAATTCATCAACAACGTGACTTCCCAATACATCGCGTCGTTGCACAGGTTTATGATAAGCGCTAAAAGGAATGCTTATAATTCTTGTGTGCAGGGGATCGCCGTATTCCGAGAGGTCCAAACTTAGAATCTCCCGGCCACGAAGGCCTTGCGATGTTTCAACTTCGGTAATCTGAATGGGAATCGGACATTGAGAACTCACTTCAGACAGCACTACATGGGCAAGATATTCCATTACCTGGCCGACGCCAGCGAAAGCTGCGCCTATTTCCACACCGACCGGCTCACGATGTGGAGGCATGTCCACCTGATAAATATCGGAAAGCGTATCCACAAGGATTCCTAGACTCGCCAACCGACGAAAAGCTTCGCTTGATCGGTTGACACGCCATATCAAATGGTGCCCCCGCCCGCTGAGAAGATGCAGGGGTGAAATACCATAATCAAGCAAATGTTCCTGCAAACACCGAACCACGGGCCGTTGTAATTCCAGAGACCTCAAAGGATCAATATAAGGTTCTGCCGGGTAGTCGAAATTCACATACTCGATATCGATGTGAATGATCAGTGATCGTCGATCCCAAAGCGAACGCTTCACCTCCATGTCTTGATCGAGACATGACCAGAGTTCGGTGGGCATACGAGGATGATAATCAGGAACCGGGGAACAGTTGGCTGATGTAAGAAAACAACTTGTTGCATCTTCCAGACATTTGCTGCCAAGGAACTGAACCATTCGCTTGCGCACCGCATCATGGGCATAATATTCATGCAGATTAATCATTTTCGGGATGTGAGAGTCGAGTCACCACCGGTTTTTCCAGTTCAAAGTAATCGGCATAATTCATGCGTACTGCCTCATCATGGGTATTGCCTTCGAAAACGATCTCATCAACTTCGGACAGCGCTTCATCCAATAGAGTCGTTAATCCATATTGTGATCCGAAAGGTGGAATCACTCCGGCCTCACAATCCGGAAATAGCTCATCGGCTTCTTCTTCCGTGGCCAGAACAAGAACGTTGGACCGGAACATTACCCCGACATCGGCCAGATCGATTGTATTTGTAGCAGGCACTACTGCCAATATATAATCTGCGTCGGACTTCAGAAGCACCGTTTTGGCTACATGGTAGCCGGTTTCGGCCACAGCCTGAGCAAGTCGCTGTGAGTCATAAGTCGGCTTGTGATAGATCATCTCATATTCTATCTTTTGCTTGTTAAGGAATTCTTGAATATCCATCGCTTTTCCTAATCATGTATGGTTAGCGCCGTGCGTCCAGATAAACAGAAGCGCAATATGTTCTCATGAACTTACAGATACCGTAGCGATCACGTTGATGGTGAAATGCGAATACAACACGTCAAACAGTCGCAGTAATGTGTCAGGTAGTCACCTCAGCCACAAGAATGGCATAAACCTTCAGTTGCCGCGCCTACAAGTTCCATTTCTTTGGCGCGGACGGCGATGTCCCCCAGAGAGACAATACCCACTACATTTTTGTTGAGATCTTCGGTGATTATCAATCGCCTGATTTTTTGGTCACGCATCGTATTGGCAGCCGCATCTATAGGACAATCCGGTCTACACGTCACCGGATCTGGCGACATCGCTTCACTAGCGCGCATTTGTGTTGAGTCGGCGCCTTGAGCTACGGCCCGCAAGACAATGTCACGGTCGGTAATGATTCCGACAACAACACCATCTCCGGTCACAACCGGTAACACTCCTGCGTCTACAGATTTCATCTTTTGGGCTGCATCCAGTATACTTGCATCCGTACTGATGGTTTGGACGTCCTTGCTCATGATATCGCTTACGTTCATTGTTCTCTCCTCATTTTATCTGAATCACAATTTACGAATGTTTCGCGATGGCATTACATACGAGAACCTGACCACTACACCAATCCATTGTGCAATCGGCGTGCCGAAGAAGTTTGTATTTCAACGTTAGCTGTTGTTGTCTGTAGGCTTTTGATATGCATGATAATATTTGTTCAGCACGATCAACGACAAGTCGGCGTATTGTATGTCAGTTTGTCAGAGATGTTGCCGCTTCGCCTATTGCTTTCCCGTTGGTTTTTGATACCCTAAGTAAAAAGCTTTCGTATAGTCTGCCCAGACAACCTCAAAAAGGCCTTGTGGCCAGGGGGGTGAGATGATGAGCGAACACTCAGGAGCTGTTAAAACCGCGGATGAAAGCGCGGTAGACGTTGTATTTCATTCCAACCACGAGACACTTCGGGTTGCTACCGGAATCGCTGGGTTTGATGCCATTCTCGGTGGTGGCCTGCCTCGCGACCAAGCATGCCTAGTTCAGGGGGATCCCGGTGCCGGAAAGACGACATTCGCTTTGCAGTTTGCTATCGCGGGCGCCCAGCAAAACGAGCGGGTGCTATATCTTTCCACCTGCGAAAGCGAGGCGGAAATCCGCAACATTGCCAAATCGCACGGTTGGGATCTAGAAGGTGTCGACATCCACTACCACGATGCCCGTAAGTGTTTTGGAGACGATGGTAAAGACTCCCAACAGTCGGTATTCCATCCAGCCGAGGTCGAGCTTCCCCGCACCATCGAGGCGCTTTTGTCGGCGATTGACCGGGCTGATCCTCAGAGACTTGTGATCGACTCGCTCTCCGAAATCCGCTTGTTGGCTGCCGATCCACGGTGGTTTCGCCAACAGGTGCTCACACTCAAAGAGGATCTGGGAAATCGAGAATGCACCACTTTGTTTTGCGACGACCGGCTCTCGCCTGACCAGCCGGTGCAAAGCATTGTTCACGGCGTGATCGAGTTGGAGCAGCTTGTCTCGGAATATGGTCCGGACCATCGGCGGCTTCGCGTCGTAAAAATGCGGGCACAGCCCTTCTCTAGCGGCTACCATGATATGACTATCCGCACGGGTGGCATCAACGTCTATCCACGGCTGATCGCTGCCGAGCACCGTGGGGGATTTTCTTCGGAGACAATATCCAGCGGCCTCGCTGAACTCGACACTATGTTCGGCGGGGGAATCGATCGCGGTACAGCCACGCTGCTGTTGGGGCCGTCGGGCACGGGCAAGTCGACCATGGCCAGCCAGATTGTCGCGGCTGCAGCCGGGCGAAACGAGCGGGGGGCAATGTTTATTTTCGATGAACGAATTCAGACGCTTCTGGACCGTGCGAAAGGCTTGGGTCTTGACCTGGAAGAGCAACTCGGCAATGGATTGGTCGAGGTGCATCAGGTAGATCCGGCGGAGTTGACTGCGGGTGAGTTCAGCCAAACAGTCAGCCGCGCCGTCACCGAGAGGGATGTGCGATTGGTGGTTATCGACAGCCTGGCCGGTTACTTGAACGCCATGCCCAATGAGCGTTTACTCACGCTCTATCTGCACGAACTGCTCAGTTACCTCAACCATCAAGGAGTAACCGTATTAATGGTGATGACTCAACATGGGCTGCCCGGAATTTCGCGACATACACCCTTCGATTTGAGTTACATCGCGGATTCAGTTTTACTCTTCCAAACCTTCGAGTACGCCGGCGAGCTTCATAAAGCGATTTCCGTTTATAAACGCCGCTACGGCGCGCATGAGCCGACGCTCCGCGAGCTTTGCTTCGGCGCACAGGGAATTCAAATTGGAGAGCCGCTTCGACAATTTCAAGGCATAGTGACCGGTACGCCCAGTTATACCGGGGAAAGACTTCCCGATGTCCGAGACCACGACCAATCATGAATCCGCTTCGGGAGGGGAACCTGCCTGCCGGGCAGAGCTACGAGTGCTTGTCCTGGCTCCCTTTGGCCGGGACGCGGTCGAGATATGTGGTATACTCGACGAGGCCGGCATCGAGGCGGAAAGCTGTGGCGACGTGGACCAGTTGTGTGCCGAGATCAAACAGGGCGTAGCCGCGGTAATGTTGGCCGAAGAGGCACTGAGCGATTCAAGCCGGAGCCGTTTGACTGTCTCACTGGCTGGGCAACCGACATGGTCCGATCTTCCTATGCTGCTGATAATCTCGACTGTGAGAGACAAGCAACAAGGCTGGCGGACCCTACAAGGATTGGAGCGAATCGCACAACTAACGCTATTAGAGCGCCCTTTGAGCACAGTTGTATTGGTTAGCGCAGTACGCACAGCTATACAATCGCGACTCCGTCAGTACCAAGTCCGCGACGAGCTTGCGGCTCGACGTCGCGCTGAAAAGGCATTGCGCGAGGCGGCGAAGCGCTTCCGCATCGTGGCCGATTTTACTTACGACTGGGAATCATGGCGCGGCCCTGACGGTTGTTTTCTATACATCTCGCCCGGCTGTGAACGCATCACCGGCTACACCCGTGAACAATTCCTTGAGGATACGGACCTTCATCTTCGCATAGTGCATCCTGAAGACAGGGCGAAGCTGGAGGCTCATTTTCAGGACGAACAAACCGATGGCGATTTGTGCGAAATCGAATTCAGAATCATACACCGCGACGGCCAAGAGCGATGGATTTCTCATGCCTGCCAGCCAGTGGTGGATGAGAACGGACATTTTATGGGATGCCGTTCCTCTAATCGCGACATCACCGAAAACAAAAGGGCTGAAAATTCCCTGCGGCGATTGTCGCATTTTCCCAAGGAAAACCCTAATCCCGTGTTGCGGATTGGCGCAGACGGGGCGTGCATGTATGCCAACGAACCCGCCCGAGAATGGCTTGGATCGTTGGGCTATCAGGCAGGTCGAGCCTTGCCGGATGTCATATTGCAGGTCGTTTCCGAAGCACACGGACAAAGCCGAGCTGTAGCAAGCGAAATCACTAATGACGCCGGCACCACTTTTTACATATCCGCTGTACAGCCACCGGGCGAAAAATACGTAAACCTTTATGGCAGCGATATAACCGATCGAAAACATGCCGAGGAGGCACTGCAACAGAGCCGGCAGGATCTTAGTCGAGCTCAATCCGTGGGCCAGATTGGAAATTGGCGGCTCGATGTACGACACGACATACTAACCTGGTCGGACGAAAATCATATTATTTTCGGTGTCCCAAAAGGGGAACCGATGAGTTACGAGACTTTCCTGAATACCGTTCATCCCGGCGACCTGAAATTCGTAGATAACAAATGGAAGGCGGCTCTGAAGGGCGAGCCCTACGATATCGAACATCGCATCGTTGTAAATGGTGAAACTAGATGGGTACGTGAAAAGGCATACATGGAGTTTGATAAAAATGGCGAGTTGGAAGGTGGTTTCGGCATCACGCAAGATATTACCGATCGCCGTCGGGCGGAAGAGTCCTTACGGCAGTTGAACGTGACCTTGGAACAACAAGTTGCCGAACGCACAGCTATCGCTGAACGACGAGCTCTTGACCTGGGCCGTTTAGCCGCGGAACTGAGTGAGGCGGAACATCGTGAACGCAAACGCTTGGCTAAACTCTTACATGACGATCTACAACAACTTCTGCTGGCCGTCAGGCTGCGATTACCGGCGATTGTCGAAAGCGATCCGGATCGACTCCCCGAGCATTTCCAGCGTCTCGACCAGTTGGTCGGCGAATGTCTGGCCACATCGCGCAATCTTACTCATGAATTAAGCCCTCCAATC
This sequence comes from Pirellulales bacterium, assembly GCA_016934075.1. GTDB lineage: Bacteria > Planctomycetota > Planctomycetia > Pirellulales > Thermoguttaceae > JAFGTN01. Next base: position 4,257 of record JAFGTN010000235.1, on the reverse strand, counting down.
ATCCAGCACGGCACTCTGCCCGAAATCATCGAATGGCTGGTTGAATGGTTCAGCGAAAAACACGGCATGCACGTGGATATGGAAACTCTTAGCGAAATACCACCAGTGCCGGAATATCTGCGAGTGTTTTTCTTCCAAGCGGTACGCGAATTGCTTATGAATGTATTGAAACATTCAGGAAAGATGCTGGCGCGGGTCATATTGTCATACAAGGACGCCAATTTGACGCTCCAGGTAGAAGACAATGGCGACCACTTCGACTCAAAAGCCGTTGAAACCCGTCTGCAACACCCGGAGGGTTTCGGTTTGTTTCATATTCGCGAGAGGTTGGAGGCTTTGCAGGGCAACCTGGAAATTGAAGCCACGCCGCAAAGTGGTGGGTGTTTCCGCATTATCATACCACTGGATAAGCAAAACGAATCAATGCATGAAACCGCAAAGTATATCATATCGAAGAAGCGACAGAGCGTGGCCAGAAATAAGTATGCCGAGGATAACGTGATTCGCTTGCTCGTTGCCGATGACCACACTGTGGTGCGAGAAGGCTTTGTCGGCCTACTTAACCGTCAGAGTGACTTTCGCGTTGTTGGCGAGGCCGCAGACGGCGAACAAGCAGTCCAGCAGGCAGAAGCCTTGAATCCGGATGTCGTGATTATGGATGTAGACATGCCTAAGGTCAACGGTATAGAAGCAACGCGGCGGATCAAACGCCGACAGCCTGACACGATTGTTATCGGCCTTTCACTACACGATGATGAAAGCATCGCCCGCGCCATGACCGAGGCGGGCGTAGATACCTACGTTTCCAAACACGACCCAGCCAAAGATCTTCTCGACGCCATCCGCCGGGGTTGTGGTCGACAATTTTGAATGAATTCCACCCATAATGAAATGGGAGATAAATAATGCATTTAAGATCTCTTGGGAATTCTGGTATTCAAGCCTCTTCGGTAGGACTCGGTGCGTGGGCTTTGGGCGGTTGGATGTGGGGAGGCAACAGTGAGTCAGAATCCATCGCAGCTATTCATGCTGCATTGGATGCTGGAATGAATCTGATCGACACGGCTCCGATTTACGGCTTCGGTCGTTCCGAGAAAATCGTGGGCAAGGCAATTCAAGGTCGCCGCGATCAAGCGGTTTTGGCCACGAAATGCGCTATGATCTGCGATCCGACTCGAGGGAAAAAATGCTTCAACTCTGATGCCGTTGGCATCAACGAAGACGGCATCATCGCAGTTCACGTGTTTTGTGGTAAAGAGTCTATTCGCAACGAGATCGAAGGCTCGTTGCGCCGACTTAGTACGGACTATATAGACCTTTACCAGACGCATTGGCAGGACTCAACAACTCCGATAGAAGAAACTATGGCCACACTGGAAAAACTCAAGGAGGAAGGAAAAATTCGTGCCGTCGGAGTAAGCAATGCATCAGCGGAAGATATCGAGCAATATCGCGCCGTGGGCACGCTTGACGCCGACCAAGAATCCTATTCCATGCTTGACCGCAATATGGAGCAAGACAGGCTGCCCTATTGCGCGGAGAATAACATAGCCTTTCTCGCATACTCACCGCTGGCCCGTGGACTGCTCACCGGTAAAGTCGGGCCGGAAAGATCTTTTTCCGAAACTGACCAGCGATATAACAATCCCCGTTTCAGTGTGGAAAACCGTCGCCGTGTGACGAACATGCTGGAAAAAATGCGACCCATAACGGAGCAGTTAGGCTGTACACTGTCCCAATTGGTCATCGCCTGGACGATTCATCAGCACGGTGCGACTCATGCCCTGGTCGGAGCCAGGAATCCACAGCAAGCAGAAGAAAACGCCGTCGCGGGCGACATACGGCTGACTGAGGAACATTTAAGAATGGTCGCGGAGATGATCGACGGATAAAAAATAGCCCCTTTAAGGCTAGCCCGTGGTTTGTTATCTTTTTTTGGGGTTGGGCTTTTTGGTTTGTGACGGTTTGATGCTGCGCAGTACTTGCTCGGAGAATTCAACCCGATCACGCTGCTCGCGCAATACCCCTTCTGCTTGTGGCTCAGAAGCTTCTTCGATAGCACGATCGTAGCCGTGCTTCAGATCGCGTTGAGCTTCTTCGGCGACCTCGATAACACCTGCTGCTCCATGCCGGGCCTTCACAGCTTTGAATAATGCGGCAATGATTGCATCTATGTCCAAAGGTCCTGCCGCCTCGTTGCCGCTAGCGGCGAGCATCTGCTGCAGGCGAATGGCGTTGTCTGCCAAAAAATCCGCCAGGCGACGGCATATCCGTTGGCTATCTTCTTTGTCCATCGAATCGGCTGCCGCATAAAGCTCATCTCGACCGCCAAAGTTGGCCTCAACAAGCTCTTGTACTATATCAAGTGTTTTTTTATCTATTTCTGTTGGCAACATCATCATATCCCCACGCAAAACGAGCATGATTATCTATTCATGGTGTTGTATTCATATGGTAATCTGGACAATTTGATTTATTTCCATCACCAATAATCCATCAAATATTTCTGTGGATGTTAAAGGTCGTGGGCATCCTGCTGCTTCCGAGCGATTACGGTATATAAAATCTCACTCGGAACGGGAACTCCCATCACCTTGGCTCCAAAATGGATGGTTGGAGTTACTGAATAAATCTCCCACTCCTTATCCAATTGATTCAACAGATTCTCCAGCTCTTGCTCTGAGATCTTGACAACTCTCCATTGAAAATGCTCATTCATCTTGGATCTATGTTCGTATCAATAATTGAAAACTGTCCGATAATTCTGCCGCAAGTTGCACCAGGAAGTGAGCGGCGTCGGCCCCGTTGACGACGCGGTGATCATAGGAGAGCGAAAGCGGCAGCATAAGCCGTTCTTGCGGCCGGCCATCTACCATTTGCAATTCTTTGCGTGAGCGGGAAATACCCAGGATTGCAACTTGAGGAAAATTGACCAATGGCGTAAAGGCGATTCCACCAATGCCGCCTTGGTTGGAAACCGTAAATGTCCCGCCTTCCATGTCCTCCAGGCCTAGCTTCCGCTGGCGTGCTCGCTCGACTACATCTTCCAACTCCGCCGCCAGTTCCACTATACTTTTGCGATCCACGTTGCGGATCACCGGCAACAGCAGGCCATCTTCGGTGTCGACCGCCACACCGATATGATAGTACTGCTTCACGATTAACTCTTCCTTCTCTGCATCCAACGATGCGTTCAAATATGAAAACTCCTTTAGTATAGTGGTCACGGCCTTGACAGTGATGGCCGTGAGCGTGACCTTTGGACCACCACTGCCTTCGGCCGCCAGATAACGACGCCGCGAAGTTTCCAATTCCGTAATATCGGCCAGGTCGTGCTGCGTGACCTGCGGCACCAGACGCCAGGACGTGCTGATATTTTTCATTGCCGTGCGGGCAATCTTGTTCAATCGCTCTCGTTTGATCGGCCCGTGTTTTTCAAAGTCCGGAAGCATCGGCTGCGACGAGACACTAGACTCGGCTGACTGTGACAAACGGTCGTGTGCCGCTACTACATCTTCCTGAGTAATCCGCCCTTGCGGCCCGCTACCGTCGATCTCGTGTAAATCGACATTAAGCTCACGCGCTAGTCGCCGCGTGGCCGGTCCAGCCGCAACAGCGACCTCTTCTTGAGAAGTATCCTTTGCCTCAACATCTTCTTCGTCCGACTCACATTTCTCTTTCGCCGCAAACATTTCCTTTTGTGACTTTGACTGCTTGCTTTTCCTTTCTTTCTTCGGCTGCTTAGTTTTCTCCTTCGGTTCAGGTTTCTCGGCTGTTACCTCTTCCGCTTTGGGCTCTTCCTTTTTCGCCCGATGTGGTTCGGGCTCCGCTGCTTCCTGCTTTGCTTCAGCAGCCAGTTTTTTGTCTGTCTCTTGTTTCTCTTCAGAATCTTTTTTTACCGGTTTTTCTTCAGACGACTCTTCTATAGTCAAAAGTATTTGCCCCACCTTGATGGTATCACCTTCGTCGACGTGGATTTTAGTGATTTTTCCCGCATGCGGACAAGGCAGGTCGGCTATCGCCTTGTCGGTCTCTAGTTCCATGATATTTGTATCGGCCTCGATCACGTCTCCCTCCGAGACGGAAATACCCGCTACCTCGGCGTCATCGATGTCCTCGCCCAATTCGGGTAGTTTGAATTCAATGCTCATGAAAATGCACTCCTGTGCTTTTTGTATCCATAATTTCCGAGCCCTCGGAGACGGCTATACTATGCCGTCGCGGGATCCGGTTTATCGGGATCTATTTTCAATTGTT
>JAFGTN010000234.1 GCA_016934075.1 Pirellulales bacterium | reverse complement strand
TCGTCCATCACGTGGAAGACCAGAACGTCGTGCCCCCGGGCACGGAGTTGTTTGAGCCCAGCGAAAACAGCCTCGCGGTCGGCCAGCAGATCGGAAACCAGGATCATCATACCGCGTCGCGGGTAGCTTTCGGCTGCTTCACTTAAGACTTGGCCCACATCGGTTTTCGGTTGCGGCCGGTCGATGTCGAGCGTTTGGATGATTGACGTAAGATGGTTGCGGCGGGTGCGTAGTGGCGCCGCAGCGCGAATAGCATGGTCGAATGCCACACAGCCCACGGCGTCTTGCTGCCGCAGCAGTAAATAGGCAAGCGAAGCTGCGATCGTGCAAGCGTATTCATGCTTGTTTAAAGGTCCCGAGCCGTATTGCATACTGGCCGAAACATCCACCAGAAGTGTGGCTCGAAGGTTCGTGTCTTCTTCGAATTGCTTGACGTAGTAACGGTCCTGCTTGGCCCAAACCTTCCAGTCGACGTGCCGCAGATCGTCGCCCCAGGCATATTCTCGATGCTGGCGGAATTCGACCGACTCGCCGAAATAAGGACTGCGATGCATGCCCGCCAGAAAACCTTCCACAACGTGCCGAGCGCGCAGATCGAGCCTCGCTATTCGTTTAATTGCTTCGGGATTTAGAAAACGGGGCTGTTCCGGCATTTTTAAGGTATGAGGTATGAGGTGTGAGGTACTATTGTTTACTGCGAATTGCTTTGTTGAAGGCTAATAACATGCGACGGATTTCGATGACTTTATCGGATAGGTGTACGTGTTGTTGGTCGCCTATATATCCCAAGTCCAAGGCAAGTTGCAACTGGTACTCAACTTCACTGGTCGATCCTGTAGCAATATCAATAAATCGTGCGAGTTCCGGATCGCTCCCACGTCCGCATCCTTCCGCAATGTTGGTTGGAATTGAAGAACAGGCCCGTCGAATTTGAGATACTAATCCGAACTTTCATTATCCGGAAATCCGATAGTTAACCGATATATAGCCAGCGTTAAGGCAAGCGCCTTTTCCCAAGCCTGAATCTTCCGAAAATCTCTGGCCATGTTCTGCCTCAAAAATTGTATGTAATCTTGTGTCTTGAATAATGAAAAAATCATGTCAACTACAAGTTCTATATTTTCACAAAACTCACCCCTCACACCTCACACCTCTAAGATGCAAACATTTTCTGAAATCGAGGATCTTTGGTCAGCTCATCTTCCTTGCTGGGAGTAGCTTTGACGAATTTTTCGATGACCTCGTCGGTGGTAACGCCTTCGCTTTGGGCTGTGAAGCTCAGCACTACGCGGTGCCTCAGTACGGGTTTGGCCAGGGCCTCGATATCGCGGCAGCTTACGTGCGTGCGACCGTCAAGCAAGGCCCGTGCCTTGCCGCCGAGAATCAGGAACTGCACGGCACGCGGACCGGCACCCCAGGCTACCTGCTGGGCAACCCAGTCAGGAACACCCGCTTCGCCGGCGCGCGTCATTCGGACTAGTGCCACTGTGTAGCGGAACACGTGATCGGAAACCGGCACTGTGCGCACCAGGTGCTGCAACTCGATGATCTCGTGAGCCGAAAGCACAGGTTGGACCTCTTCGGAAATATCGGTAGTAGTTCGTTGGGCCACTTCCACTTCTTCCTGGAAATTTGGATAGCGAATATAGATCTTGAACATGAAGCGGTCCTGTTGCGCTTCGGGCAACGGGTAGGTCCCTTCCTGTTCGATGGGATTTTGAGTGGCCAGCACGAAAAATGGATCGGCCAAAGCGTGTCGCACGCGGCCGACCGTAACCTGTCGTTCCTGCATGGCTTCGAGCATGGCGGCCTGTGTTTTGGGCGGAGTTCGATTGATCTCGTCGGCTAGAATACAATTGGCGAACAAGGGCCCTTCCAGAAAACGAAACTCGCGGCTGCCGGTAGAGCGATTCTCCTCGATTATTTCCGTACCCGTTATGTCGGCCGGCATCAGGTCGGGCGTGAACTGGATACGGCTGAACGAGAGATCTAAGGTGCGGCTGAGCGTACTGATCATCAGCGTTTTGGCCAGTCCCGGCACTCCCTCCAAAAGGCAATGCCCACGACTGAAGAGCGATATCAAAAGCTCCTCGATCACTTCACTCTGACCGACAATCACCCGATCGAGTTCGCGTTTGATTTTTCGCCTCGCGTTGTGTAATTTTTCGATTATCTGAGAATTCTTCTGGTCGATCTCGCCGACCGTAGTGGATGATTCCGGTGTTTGCTTTTCTTCATTCATTGCCGTTCCTCGATAGTTGTCGCAAGGACAATATTCTTGTTAGCCGAGCCGCTTGCGGCCGTGGTTGTCATAATGTTTTCCTGCACAAAATACTAACCCGAAGCGCAAGCGAGGATGTGCAATACTTGCCGATACTTCAACGCCCTTCGCTTGCGCTTCGGGTTAGTGTTAAGGCCAAACTTCCGGGGCACGATCCGCGCCCACCTCCCTCATACCTCATACTTCACACCTCTACCGCTGATAAATAGGCAGCGTTCCATTTTCCAATTGCAGTATTGTCAAGTTCATAGCCGTAACATAGACCGGTCCAATTGATCCTTGTGTCCAGCCGCCCCCAGGATTCTCTTCGTTGATGATCTTTTGGTGAAGTCTCTGGCGATATCGTTGCCAGGTCTCGCCCCCTTCACGGTAAAGGACTTGCGAATAGTAATAGTGTGTATAGTGCCAATGCCCAAAGTTTTGCCCGCTAACGTCGGACAGGTTTTTTTTGCAATAGGCCAGGAGTCGGGGGACATATTCGTCGTCGTATTCACCGGCATTGAAAAGGCATGCGACAGCAGCCGCCGTTATCGCTGGTCGTCCGCTCCCACGGCTCTTGGAACTGTACATCACACCGCCGTCTTTGCCGGTGCAGTTACGGATGTATTTGATTGCTTTTTCGATAATTTCGCTGGGCACCGGTATACCCGCGTTGCGGCAACCGCGCAGGCCCTGTACTTGGGTGATCGTGGTCGAGCCTTCGTC
>JAFGTN010000233.1 GCA_016934075.1 Pirellulales bacterium | reverse complement strand
ATCAAGTTTGGGGGAACTACCTCAATTGGGGGTCGAACGAATCTGAACCGTGGATCTCCGACGCTCTTCCGACAAATATCTATGGTACACAGGAAGCCCGGATCGACGACTATCCAGGCCAGCCAACACCACAACCAACGACCCTGCCAATAATTGCAGATGGCAACTTCACCGAATGGGGCAGATGTCGCATCAAAGGCGCCCTCTTGACTCAGACCGGTGGCACTCATCGATGGAGAAACTATACCGATGTAACATGGTCTGGCCTAGCTATCTTTCACAACACGGATGGCACTGACACTCATACCGATCCCTCCATTGCCTCCAGGCTTGATATGACCGGCGGCACTCATTATGCCGATAAAGTCAATCTTGGTCTTAGCTTGTATGATGTGGAAACCGATCCCATAGACGGCATGGGCATTATCAATATCTGGGGCACCGGAACTTTTGTCGTTGAGCCGAACTCATTCGACGATCCAGAGACCCCAGGAGTCGATCCTCCTTACGGGACATATCACCTGTGGATTGCCGACGGCTCCTTCATAGACATCCGCGACGACGGGCAACTCCGCGTACCCGCCGATGCAGACATGATAACAAAAACAGATGGTTTTATCACTGCCGGTAAAATTATCTCTGGCGACGCGATCAGACCACTTGCCACTTACACGATCGGCGCCGAATACGTGGTCTCATTGGCAATACCGGGCGATTTCAACCTGGACGGCAGCGTGGACGTGAGCGACCTTGGCATCTTGGCGGCCAACTATGGCACCATGGGCGGCATGGTCTGGGGCAACGGCGACGCCACCGCGGACACAAACGTGGACGTGAGCGATCTCGGTATCCTGGCGGCCAACTATGGTACGAGCCCGTCGGCCGTCAGTGCTGTACCGGAACCGACCGGCCTGTGCTTGATGCTCGGGGCAATACTGTGCCTAGGCTTGTTCCGGCGTCGCTCGAGTATCGTCAAGTGAGGGAGACCGACCGGAGAATGCTTCGGTGAAGACCGAAGAGAAATGAAAGATCGGCACCAGAGAAGGACTTCAGAAAAAAGAACTCGGCGTGGGTCGGCCCCATTTTATTGGTACACTCGGCCCCGCTGAGCTTGACGCGACAGCGAATCTTCGCAAACCATTACCTCAAGGAGTCGTGGATCCGCATGTCTGATATCTATTACTTCTTGCCGGACTCATCCATACGGTAAGCGAATTTTCTGCGATGCGGATGCGAGGATATGAGTAAATCTAGATTGGACAAAAAACATTCGACAGGTTCGGCGAACATAACACAGGGCACCCGTTCAAAGCAAATCGATCTTGTCTCACTCGTCACCAACTCCATCAGGGAGCGGATTCTCGACGGCACTCATCCCGCCGGGTCAACTTTGCCGGCACAGGGTGAGCTTGCTCTAACATATAACGTTTCACGCAATGTTATCCGTGAGGCGATGCGGGATCTGCAGTCGCTGGGCATGGTAGAAGTTTCCCAGGGTCGCTATCCACAGGTTAAACACATCGACACAGAAGCATCGGTCAATGCTTTCAGTATAATGCTGGCCCATTGTGACGGCTCCATGTGGCACATAATGGAATCGCGAGTGCCGCTGGAAATCCAGGTTGCTACCTTGGCCGCCGAGAGGGCTACCCCGGAAGATTTAAAAAAAATCTCACACGCCATGGATGTTATGGAAGAGACCGACGACCCGCAGACCTTAAGTGAATGCGACCAGGCCTTCCATTGCAGCCTGGCAAGGGCAGCCGGCAATCCGCTTCTTCAGACAATGGTGGACACGCTCTCCGGGCTACAATGCCAATTTATGCAAGAGGCACATCAGCGCGAAGGCATCACGCGAGCGGCGATCTCCGAACACCACCGTATCTTCGAGGCTGTTGAAAATCATGATGAAAAGGCCGCCGGACAGGCCATGCTACAGCACCTGGAGGCTGTGCTGCGTAGACTTCCCAAGCGACCGCAAGACGACTCCAAGCCCTGATTTGCCACAGACTTACTATTTCACGACGGCTTTCGTAAATTAACGGGTAGCGTGATGGAACCGCGCCCCCGCTTCGATTGCCGTAATTCGTATGTCTCCCTTTAGAAAAAGGTTTCCAATGATTTGCCGCCGATTCCACTGTTTGCCCATTCTGACATTGTTTCTGTTTGTCTTCGCGGCATGTGTTTACGATGCCTGGGCCCAGAACGAGACTGTTGACGTAAAGAAAAAAACGTCGCCGCGTAACGTGCTTCTATATGTGGTAGACGACCAGGGCAGCGACGATGCGAGTTGCTACGGCAATTCGGTAATAAAAACGCCCGGACTGGATAGCTTGGCCGAGGAGGGCACGCGTTTCACACGGGCATTTTGCACCACTTCGAGTTGCAGCGCCAGCCGCTCGGTAATTTTGACGGGATTGGTTAATCACACCAACGGCCAATACGGACACCAACATGGCTACAACCACTTTTCCAGTTTCTCGGAGATCAAAAGTCTGCCGGTTTTGCTGGAAAAAGCCGGCTTTCGAACGGCCTGCTTCGGCAAGTATCACGTGGCGCCGAAAGAAGTGTATCGCTTCGGCGAATACCACGACACGACCGAGCCGGCGGTGATGGCCGGACAGGCAAAAGAGTTTATCACGGCCGACCCCACGCAACCTTTTTTTCTGTATTTCTGCACGACAGAACCGCATCGGCCATTTGTACGTGGTGGATCTGACGTATTCAACCCGGCCGATGTGATCGTCCCGCCGTACCTGCCCGACACACCCGAGTGCCGCCAGGAACTTGCCAACTACTATGGTTCGGTGCAACGTGCCGACAAGGGACTCTTGCGATTGATCGAGATTCTCAAACAAAGCAGCCGCTGGGAAAACACGCTGGTGATCTACATTTCGGACAATGGCATCGCCTTTCCCGGCGCCAAGACGACGCTCTACGAGCCGGGCATGCGGCTGCCATGCGTGGTGCGCAATCCGTTTGCGAAGAAATTCGGCGTAGTGACCGACGCCATGGTCACCTGGGCCGATCTTACGCCCACGATCCTGGACTTCGCCGGCGCGCTGCCGAAAAAACCGTGGTTCCACGGCCGTTCGTTCCTTTCGGTTCTGGAAGAGGAGCATCCCACCGGCTGGGACGAGATCTACGCATCGCACACGTTCCACGAAATCACCATGTATTACCCCATGCGGGTGGTTCACACCGAGCGATATAAATACATCCTCAACCTGGCAAACCAACTGCCCTACCCCTTTGCTTCGGACCTGTACGCTTCGAGCACATGGCAGGGCATTCTGAGCCGCGGCGATAAGCTATACGGAGCGCGAACCGTTGAAGCCTATCTTCACCGTCCACGGCACGAACTTTACGAGCTGCAATCGGATCCGAACGAGGTGAAAAACCTGGCAAACGATCCGCGGTACGCAAAAGTACTGGCCCAGATGCAGGCCAAGCTCGAAGCCTGGCAACGGAAGACAAAAGATCCTTGGGTAGTGAAGTACAAACACGAATGACACGGCAGCAAGTTGTCACTACATGAAAAAAGCATTGATGCGGACCATGATACACCTATATAGTTGGTAATCGATATAACCATAGGTGTGTATTTCATATTGACACCGCGGCTCACACTGACCAGATGCTTTCAGTATTGGCTTAGCTAGACCTCCATCAGGGTTACTATTTTATCCAAAAGACCGACCCTAGATTTGCTAGAGAATTATGTGGAAACATCGACGTATCTCGTTATATGATAATGTATATAGAAGTTGCACGGTGTGGGCGGGATCATCAATTTCACGTGTTATAACCGGTATAATAAATAAAAAAATAAGAAAAATCGTGTCGTACTGTTGACAGAGATTAACTTATGGGATAAGCTCAGGGCAGTGCTGACATGTAGGATAAGCTGAAAGCCTGACCTGAATGTGGCACGTGTCGAGATACAGAGAGAAGTGCAATTTTGGTAATACTACTTCGGTCAAAATACTGAAGTGGAAAAAGCGTGTTTCTATTTAATTATTGGAGGATCTGTGATGCGTAAAAATCTTTTAATGCTATTGATTTTGGGCATTGCTGTAGCCCTACCCGCTACGGCTATGGCTACAACGACATGGGACGGTGAGGCTGGCGATGGGGATTTTGCGAATCCCATCAACTGGGATACCAATGCCTTGCCGACCAATGAGTTTACAACTGAAGAAGGTCGGTTTGACAGCGCTACTGCTACGTTTGACGAGACCGGGCTTGTCCAACTCGACCGTGCTCGTATCAAAAACGCAAATCTGGATATCGTCAGTGGTACGCTGGAATTTAGAAATTTCACGAGCTCATGGGGATTGGGCATTTTTTCAACTGTTGCCGGAACCCCTTCAACGGTTGACATTTCCGGCACGGGTACATTGCTTGTTGAACAGTTAGGCGTGGGATACGACATGTTTACAAATCTCAAGGCCGAAGGAATAATCAATATCTCGGGTGATGGCAAGTTGGTTATTCAACCTAATATTTACGATGGCGGAACGCCTCCCGCAGGATATCATACTATTAGAATAGCTGGCGATTCGATAATCACCCTGGCGGACAACGGCGAACTTCGCGTACCAGCTACACTAGACCCGACAGGAACAGGCCAATCGATTGTCACCCGAACATTGGTTGACTATTACCTTGGTGGTGACTTCTGGGATGAGACTGCAATCCTACCTGGAGATTTAGGTCCGTATCCTGATATCGCCAATCCGCTTATCATTTCTGCAGATCCAAGTAAATGGCTACATACTACTGTGATCGGTGACGAATACGTAGTCACGGTTGTTCCCGAGCCGACTTCACTGCTGTTGGTCTGCCTAGGAATCTGCAGCTTGGCCCTGATTCGCAAAAGGTAAATAAAAACGGAAACATCTATTCTGCCAGTTGACGACAATACTCCGGAATAACTTGAATGCTCCTCATAAGACGGCTCATGTTGGCTTAGGCCTGCATGAGCCGTGTTTTATAAATACCCACACGATTTTGAGGCGAGCATCTCTAAATGAAAAGGCGTAGAAGTAGTAACGGTTGCCCTATGGAAGCCGGCATATCCTATGGATTATAATGGAGTAAAACGACCAAGACGCAAGAGACAGGACACAAAAAGAGATGATGACTGTTTGCCGGAAGTTCCTGAAATTTGGTGCATGCTCATTATCAGCACATATTCTACTTATGCTGACATTGTCGCCGTCCCTGGCAAAATCGCCAGAAAGGCCCCGGACATGGGTAGACCGAGACCGATTTCCGCAAGCGTATAGCATTCTCACCAGCGATCGTCTGATGTTTCCGGATAACGTTTCCGATTGGCCTTTGAAAATAGATTCGACGCATCAATTATTCTTGGACGATTTTCTTATCAGTGAGATCGATAATTTGAATCGCCAGTTCCATCAGCCGGTCAAATATCCTGGCAATCCCCTGATGAAAGGTTGGTCGGTAAATGTTCTATACGATTCACAGAAGGAACAGTTCCGTATGTGGAAATCGGGAGAATATCTGACCAGCCGCGATGGGATACACTGGAAGCAAATCGATCTCGAATCACACGATAAACAAAGCATTGCCGCGATCGGCAAGGGATTATGGAAAGAATCTCTACGAGGAGTAATGTATAATCCCGACATTCCCGAACGCGAGGGACGCTATAAGGCTGTAGTGGAACGCAAAACAAATCCGGCAAAAAATGAACCTGGCGGCTTCTATGTTTATCATTCGTGCGACGGGTTGCGCTGGAAACTCCACCCTGAAGAACCTGTCTTGCAGCCAAGCGTGAACCATATGCGGCCCGCCGAATTTCGATCGGATGGCGCCGGCAACAAGAATGACTTCCAGTGGGAAGAGCCCGACCATATTCAATCGATTGGCTGCGGGGATACAACCACGTTTCGCTACGATACTGTCCTGAAACGCTATATCTGCGATGGCAAGTTCAAGTTACACATGCCCAGGGATTTGATGAAGCAACTAGGCATTGTGCACGAGGAGCACAAGCCGCTGCTGCGGCTACGGACCTTTTCGGAAAGCAAGGACTTGATCCACTGGTCGCCACCGCGAATGATGATGTACCCCGACCGGCTCGACCCGCCCGACCGGCAGATCTATTCACATGTCGGCTTTGTATACGAGAGTATGTGGGTCGGTATAGTTCGCGCAATGCGATTGCAGGTGACCGGTTGGAAACAAGTCGAGTTGCAACTGAGCTACAGTCGCGACGGTCGACACTGGAGCCGGCCGCGACATCGCCCGCCGTTCATCCCTTTAGGCAAGCCCGACAGTTGGGAGCCGGATTATTCGGGAGTGGCTTTTACGGCACCGATATTGGTAGGCGAAGAGTTGTATTTCTACTACTTCGGTTCCCGTCATTTCACGCGTGACCGAATTCCCGTTGAATCCTTCCAGCCATATGTTGGGCTAGCGAAACTCCGTCGCGACGGTTTCGCTTCTCTTAACGCCGGAGACACACCGGGGCGAGTGATTACCAGACCGCTGCAATTCCAAGGCAACACACTTTATGTGAATTCAGATGTGGCGGATAACGGCTGGATCAAGGGGGCCGTCTTGTCACGCGACTCGAAACCGATCGACGGATGCACGATTGACGAAAGCACACCACTCACAAAGGATACGACTAGAGGCCGAATGACCTGGAAATCGAAGTCAGAACTCACACTTCCCGGCGAGAAGCACTTTCGGATCCAGTTCGAGTTAAAAAACGCCAAGCTCTATTCCTTCTGGATAGAATAAGTGTGTGTCTCTTAAGGGGCGTTGACACAAACTTATGGACGAGGAGATCTCATGTATCGAGCTAGCGAAATAGCCAGGGTATTCGAAGAGATTGCCCCTAAAGAAAGTGGAATCGCGGGCGATGAATTGGGATTCGTTTATGGATCTCCTGAGGTAGAAGTACACGGTTTGGCTTGCCTGTGGAACATCCATGTCGAAAGTCTCAAAGCATGCATAGAAAAGTCCGCCAACATGGTCATTTGTCATGAAAGCGTCTGGATGCCGGAACATACAAGCGATTGGTATCAAGGACCCGAAAAAAACGATATCTACTCCAACCGCGTAAGAAAGCAACTGCTCGATCAACACCAGATCGTCGTGTATCGCAGTCACTCCAACTGGGATGCTCTGGAAAGATTCGGGGTGGCCGATCAGGCCGTCTCAGCTCTCGGTATCGAAGGTCTGCAAACCAAGGCAAGACAGAAATTCTTTTCCGTACAAGAGTTGCCGCGGGAGATGTCTGTTGATGAACTGGCCAAGCATGCCAAAATCGGCCTCGAGTTCGAGTTTTGCCGGATCTTTGGTGATAGACGGAAAACTATCCGTAAGTTTGCGTTCCTGATCGGTGGTTTTGGCGAAAATCAATGGAACATAGCCCAGGCAGCACAAGAAATGGGCGCGGAGTCTGTCATTATCGGCGAAATGAGCGAATTTATCGTTATCGCGGCTCTTGAAATGGGGATGCCGGTCATAGAAAGCCTGCACAGTATAAGCGAAATCCCTGCCATCAAGCGGCAGGCGGCCATGTTGGCGCAAAAGTTTCCGGACTTGCCTGTGCACTATATCCAAAGCGGCGCAATGGCTTTCGATCCAAATTTAAGGGGCCTCGCATAAATATCCATTAGGATTCTATTTCCTGAAACGAATAGTGTAGTACCAATCATCATGGAACTTATGAAGTGTGAATTACACATAAGCGAGTTCATTTTAGCCGATTTTGCCGAGATAATCCTCAAAACACCGGAAGAAGGATATACTACCTCTTCATGCCGACCTGATACCATTACTCCGCGAATGGACTAAGGATGTTGGCCGAAATGAACCTCTGTTCCCAAAACTTGGAAAACGAAAAACCTGGCTAATGGTGAAAAGGGATCTAGAACGAGGTAACCGTTCGGTGAACACCACCCTTGGCGACTCAACGGTGGCCAGGTATTTCGAGTGGTCAGCGGATGGCAGATCTAGGGTCAGGTGGTCGTAACCTGGGAATCTTGCCAGCGGTCGGGCAGGAGGATTTCTAGCT
>JAFGTN010000232.1 GCA_016934075.1 Pirellulales bacterium | reverse complement strand
GACGCTTGAGGATACCATCGTGCGTCCGCAAGGATATGCCAATGAATTGCAGCAGCAAGGACCTTATGGAGCCACGCGGCGGCCGGGCGAATGGACACCCACCGATCCGCGTCATCGTCCCACCAAGCTAAAAGATCCACTTACAGAAACCGATAAGCAATCGCATAACACTTCGAGCAGTTTGGCCATGAAGCGGGGCAAGAATTGGGCATTGCCCGGCACTGCTCAACGCGCCACGCCACTTGTGCGACCGATTCAAATCGAGTGCCACCCGAACCGTCTGATATTGATACCCGAGTCGGGGCTTTCGGGGCGTCAGGAAGTCGTGTTGGACACCCACACATCGGACTCGATCAACGAGTTCGTGGCCGCGGTTTGGCATTACATGGACAACTCGTGGGGTATTGCCGGCCAGGGCATGTACTGGAAGCCGATCCTGAAGGTCGAGGTAGCACCGGGAGCGGAAGGGCGTTTCCGTGATTTGCAGATGCTACTCGAAGGGAGCGGATTGCGGATTGAGAGAAGGAAATGACGCGTCGCAAGAGACAGGAAGAAGCCTCGGGTGAACATGATTCCTTTTTGGATATCGTGGCCAACATCGTGGGCATTTTGATTATTCTTGTGGTACTGGTGGGTGTGCGCGCCAAGAACGCGCCGGTTACGGCATCGATTTCCGATCCGACAAAACAAGAGGCAGCAAGCGATGTCCAGGAAGATCTGGCGACCGCACAACGAATTCATGCTGACATTCTGGAACTGAATCGGCAGGGGAGGAAGTTGGTCGAGGAGGCCGTTCAGCGCGACCGGCGACGAAACGAGATGGCCATGCGGGTATCGGCCGCCGAACGGCAAATCGAGTCGCGGCGGAAGCAACTCGACGCCGAGGCGCGGGCCGATTATGATCTTCAGCGACGGCTGGCCGAACAGCGGGACAAGCTCAACGAGACGATCCGCGAGAGCATTTTGGCGCAAAGCGAGAAGTCGGACGCCAAGCCGATCGATCTCGAACATCATCCCACGCCGATCAGCCACACGGTACACGGCAAGGAAATCCACATCCAACTTCGCGACTCGCGGGTGGTGGTCGTGCCGTTCGACAAGCTCATCGAGCAGTTCAAGGGCGAGTTTGAACGTAAGGTTTATCGGTTGCAGCATCAGCGCGAGCTCACCGATAAACTGGGCCCCATCGACGGCTTCCGCTTGCGGTATACGATCGAACGTATAGACGTTACGCCGGAACTATTTCAGCAAACCGGCCGGACCGGCAGCATAGTCAGGTTGCAACGAGTCGAGTTTCTGCCGATAAACAACCGCTTGGGCGAAACGCTCGAAGAGGCCATGGCCGAGGGGTCGGAATTCCGCCGAGCGCTAAAGCGGTGCAGCCCGGATCGAACTACAGTTACACTGTGGACGTATCCGGATGGATTCGATGATTTCCAGAAGCTGAAAAATATGCTCTACGAGATGGGTTTCAAAACGGCGGCCCGACCGCTGCCGTTCGACGTGCCCATATCGGCCTCTCCGCAAGGCTCGCGTTCCGCGGCTCAATAGGTCGCTTGGGAGGAAGGGGAGAAAGGAGCAATGATCAATGTTCAATGATCAAGGAATTTTGGGATCCGTGAGCGAATCTAATTTTGCATGAGGTCTTGTCGAATTTGGCGGGGGCGGTCACAATGGGGTCATGTCGATATCTGATCCCAAGACTCCGCGACTTGGAAGACCCAAAACGTTGAAGCCGAATGCGCCGGGACGGCTATCACCCGTTAAGGATTTTGGGGCTGGAACGGAGTTGGCACGGGTGGGCGTGGGGGCGTTGCATGGGGCGCTGCTGGCTAGTGACTCGTGCATGGTGGAAGCCGCTTTGGAAGATTGGAAGCGGCTTTTGTCGCAGGCCACGGGGCACGATATGGATCGGCCCTCGGAGGCGCTAGCTGAGTTGGCGTTGGCGTATGAGATCGATTGCCACGAGGGAACGGCGGAAGTCGCTTTTGCGTTGCACACTTTTTTTTCACTATTGGTGAAGCTCATTCTTTGCCAGGCATTGGGAAACTCGAGTCGAGATCCTTTGCCCGACCTGGTGGAATTGGCGGAAACGTCGACGGACAATTTGCTTTTGCGCCAGATGCAAGCATTGGACGAAGGCCGGCTTTTGCGGGCATTGCGACTCAATCGCCCTGGAAACGATGGGGAGTCGGATTGGGATCCGTTCGCCTGGTATGCCGAAGCCTGGTGCGAGCCGCTGGCGGCCTGGGTTCGTCGCGCGGCCGAGGTTATCGGCCGATATGATCCGCGGGAGTTGCGATTGTGCGGGCAGCAGCAGGCCGGTGGAGTGGATTTATTGGGCGATCTTTACCAGGGATTGTTGCCGAAAAAAGTACGGCACGCGCTTGGTGAATACTATACACCATCGTGGCTTGTAGCTCATGTTCTAGATGGACTTGGTTATTGCGGGGATATAAACACGCGACTGTTGGATCCGTCATGTGGGTCGGGGAATTTTTTGCTCGCCGCTATACGACGCATACGGCGCGAACAAGAAAGCGGATCGTCCGAATTATCGTCGAAGCAATTAGCCCTTAAGATCACCGGAAGCGTGGTGGGGTTCGATCTCAATCCGACGGCCGTATTGGCGGCACAGGCTAATTACTTGTTGGCTATCGGTGATCTCGTGACGGGAAATGACCCGCCCGCGATTCCGGTTTATTTACGCGATACGATTCTAGACGACACTGCGGACGACAAGTTCGACTACTTGGCAGGCAATCCGCCTTGGATAGTTTGGGATAATCTTTCGGATACGTATCGGGAAAAGACGAAACCGCTCTGGCAGCGGTATGGTCTATTCACGCTTTCGGGCACCGCGGCGCGGCATGGCGGGGGGAAAAAAGATCTTTCCATGCTGATGACATACGTCTGTGCCGATCGGCACCTGGTGGACGGTGGATGGCTGGGATTCGTGGTGACGCAAACTATCTTCCAGACCAAGGGGGCGGGCGACGGATTCCGGCGTTTTCGATTGGGTGAGAATGGGCCGCATCTGCGGGTGCTGAGGGCCGACGACATGGTTCGCATTCGCCCGTTCCCGGGCGCGGCCAATTGGACGGGCACCTTGTTTTTACAAAAAGGTTGCAAGACGGATTATCCGGTGGACTATGAGCGGTGGTGGCTGCGATCCGGACGGCGCATGCCCGAGGCACATGCGGCCGACGACGGCGAGTGGCTTGAGTGTTTCGAGCGCGAGCGACTGGCGGCCAGTCCGATCGACGGCCGGCGAGCGAGTTCACCCTGGTTCGTGCAGCCGGCCGAGTTGGAGACGGATCTGAGAAAGCTTATCGGACCGTCGGATTACACGGCCCATCTGGGAGCGAATACTGGCGGGGCCAACGCCGTGTATTGGTTGCGGATTGTGGAAAGCGGCGATGAAGGAGTGCTGGTACGTAATATTACCGGTAGTGGCCGGCGGGATCGCAAGTACGAGGCGGTTGAAGAGTGTATCGAAGCGGATCTGATT
>JAFGTN010000021.1 GCA_016934075.1 Pirellulales bacterium | reverse complement strand
GCTCGAGTTCGGCCACGGGCGTAATGGCCCCGGTTTTGCCCACCTGCACGCGGATCTCGTTCAGTCGGGTGACGGCCTCGTATTTTTCGAACTTGTAGGCGATCATCCAGCGCGGACTTTTGGTGGTGGAACCCAATCGCTCGCGCTGCTCGAAACGGTTCACCTTGAGTACCAGCCCGTCGATCTCGAAATCCAACTCGTGCAGACTTTCGATCAGTTCCTCGCAGTGTGCGACGGCGTCGTCGAACGTTTTGAAACAGGACACCTGGGGCGTCATCGGCAGCCCGTAGCCGGCCAACTCGTCGAGGAACTCCATGTGCGTGGTAGCCTTGAGACCTTCGCAATAGCCCACGCCGTGACAGAATAGCCGCAGGTGCCGTTCGGCGCAGATCCGCGGATCCAAGAGGCGGATGCTGCCGGCCGTGACGTTGCGTGTATTGGCATATTCGGGCTCGCCCTTGCGCTCCTGGATCTCGTTCAACGACACCAGGTCGGAGTTGGTCATGTAGATTTCGCCGCGCACTTCCAGAACGGGCGGAACGTTGCGGCCGTCCAGCCGCAAGGGAACATCGCGAACGGTGCGGACGTTGTGCGTGATGTCGTCGCCCACGCGTCCGTTGCCGCGGGTGAGGCCGCGGACCAGTTGCCCGTCTTCGTAAAGCAGAGACACGGCCACGCCGTCGATTTTCAGTTCGACCACCCACTCTACCGGTTCGTCATCGAGCAACTTGTAGGTCCGCTGTGCATAGGCGCGTAGTTCCTCGATACTGTATGTATTATCGATAGAGAGCATCGGCAAGCGATGTTCGAACTGTACCAATCCTTCTACCGGTTCGTCGCCGATGCGTTGCGTGGGGCTGTCGGGGGTAACCAGTTCGGGATGTTCCGCCTCGAGCTTGGCAAGCGATTCGAGTAGCCGGTCGTACTCCAGGTCGGTGATCTCCGGCGCGGCGTTCACATAATAAAGCCGGTTATGATGACGAATCTGCTCGCGTAGTCGCTTGATCTTCTCGGCCGGACTGGTTGTCATGAGGAAAATCCTTTTTCTTGTTCCTGTCACAGTGAGAGCGGAATGGCGCTAGCCACCGGTTTTGATGATTGGACGTATATCGCCAAAGCCAGCGGCTAGCGCCTTGCCGCTCAGAACGTGTTTGGAAATTACTGTGGGCCATTTTTTTGGGTGCCACTGTTTGATTGTCCAGCAGTGGAGAATGTATAAGCCAAAAAAACACTGCTGGACAAGCCAGCAGTGGCACCCATTTCATAATATGTTTTCACACCAAATATGATGCCAACCTCTCAATCGCACCCGCAAGCTGCCGCGCATGGTGCCGACATATCTCGCAAGGGATGCGGAATCAGGCAGAGGAACTTCAGCGGGCCGCCGCCCGTGTTGCGAAACTGGTGCAGTTCGTTGGGCTTGACGAAGACGACAGAGCCGGGCGAGAGCGGATGTTCCGTGTTGCCTTCGAGCACGACACCGCTACCTTCGAGCACGAACACTTCATGCTCGTGGCCGTGCGCATGCTTGGGCGTATGCCCGCCGACAGCCACTTCGAACTGCCGCATGCTGAAGCTGGGCGCGCCGTCGGGCTCGCCGATGAGACAACGAATCCGGCAGCCCACGGCGCCTTCCGTTTCGACCGGATCGGATTTAACTTGCTGGTACTGAACGACTTTCATAACCGATATTCCCAATAAAACGAACCAAATGTACAACCGGGTGCCGTCATTATACCGAATCTATCCGCTATGAGAATTGGGCCGCCCCCCGGTGGGGGCGAATAATCCTTGATCATGCGGCTCTTGAGCACGTTTGTAGTATCGCCTTCAGGCGGAAGATCGACAGTTTCGGACCATCCTGGTAAGATCTTTTCCGCCTGAAAGCGGTACTACGAACAATGTAACGCCATTGTAACTAACCGTCGGTTTATGCATTGATCATTGGCCATCGATCATTGTACATTGAACATTAGTTACCCCACTGCAATCCTAAGAACATATTTTTAAATGGGTGCCACTGCTGGCTAGCTCAGCAGTGTAGAGTGAATATGCCGGGAAATACACTGCTGGACAAGCCAGCAGTGGCACCCATAAACAACCTACAACTTCAACACGTTATAAGAGCCACCAAATACTGTGTCCACCAATAATCAACTCCGCATTTTAACTGTCGAAGACGACCCGGCCATTCGTCGCGGCATTGTCGATGCCTTGGAATTTGCCGGCTATCGAGCGATCGAGGCATCCGACGGCCACTCGGGCATGGAGATGGCAACGAGGGCGGACGTGGACTTGCTGATTCTCGATGTTGTACTGCCGGGGCCCGACGGGTTCGAGATTCTCGCCCGCACGAGAGAAGTCCGCCCCACGCTGCCGGTGATTATGCTCACAGCGCGCGGCGATGAGTCGGACCGTGTGCGGGGGCTGGCCAACGGCGCCGACGACTATGTGGTCAAGCCCTTCAGTGTGAAGGAGTTGATGGCTCGAATAGAGGCCGTTTTGCGCCGTTCGCCCGAGCGGCCCAGCGATGTGGACGAGATAGTGATGGAATACGGCACGGTCGATCTGCCTCGCCGCGAAGTACGGCTCGACGACGGCAGCCGGGTGGAACTGTCCGAGCGTGAAGTCGATCTGGTTCGTTACCTGGCGGCCAACCGCGGTCGGGCGATCGACCGCGACGAATTGATGGCCAATGTCTGGCGGATAGATCCAAAGGGGCTGAGTACCCGCACGATCGATATGCAGATCGCGCGGCTGCGGGAAAAGCTGGGCGACGACTCGAGCGAGCCGCGCGTGGTGCTCACGGTTCGCGGCAAGGGCTACATGTTCGCCGCCGAAGAGTCCGATGAGGTGAAAGGCCGATGAAACGTTCGTGGCGGATTTGGGTGGTGTTTGCGATTTGCCTGGGCGTTGTGGCCACGGCCATGGCCTGGATCTCGTTCTCCGCCTTGCGTCTGGACCGCGCGGAAACTGTCGCACGGGCACGCGCGGCGTTGGAGGAAAACGTGCGGCTGGCGTTGTGGCGGATGGATTCGGCCCTGGCACCGATGGTGGCGCAGGAAAGTGTGCGGCCGTATTTCGCCTACAGTTCTTTTTTGCCGGTCGACCGCGCATACGGGCGGATGTTCAATCCTCGCATGCCGGGTGAGAGCCTGGTACCATCGCCTCTGTTGGGAGAACTGCCGCCGCACGTACTGGTCCACTTCCAGTTCGAACCCGACGGACGACTGACTTCGCCGGGCATTCCAACCGACGCCAATTATAAACTGGCCGTGCCGCGATACACCAAGCCCCTGGCGGTCGAAAACGCAAAAATCCAAATCGATACGCTGGGGAAGCTAATCGACCGCGAAAAACTGCTGGCCGCCTTACCCAAAAAAAACACCGTGCCCGTCGAGGTCGTTTTCTCGCCCATGCCGATTACACCACAGCAGTTTGATGCACAGATGCAGCAACGCGCCTCGCGGCAATCAGGAAATCGTGGCCAGAACGAATTCGACGCCCGTACCCAGATCGTGGCGCAACAGTCCTTGATGCAAAACACCGCTAATTTCGCAAGCTTGATGCAAGACACCGATACGGCGGGTGTGTTGATGACACCGCTTTGGTTCGGAGAGCAGTTGCTGCTGGCTCGGCGTGTAACCGTGCGGGGACAGGAGTACGTGCAAGGCTGTGTGTTGGATTGGCCGGCGTTGAAGAAATGGCTGCTCGAAGAAGTAGCCGATCTGTTGCCACGGGCCGATCTGTTGCCTGCGGCCAAGAACGGTCCGGAGGATCGCCAGTCGCGGCGACTGGCGGCGTTGCCCGTGATGCTGGTGCCGGGAGATCTTGTGCCGTCGACTGGTGCAAGCGGCTCGGGACTTTCGCCCATACAGTTGTCGCTGCTGGTGGCCTGGGCGTGCATGCTGCTGGCGGCCGTGGCCGTGGCCGGTTTATTGGTAGGCGTGTTGCGGCTGAGCGAGCGGCGGGCGACCTTCGTGTCGGCCGTCACGCACGAGCTGCGCACGCCCTTGACCACCTTCAAGATGTACGCCGAAATGCTTGCCGACGACATGGTGACCGATCCCCAGCGGCGGCGACAGTACCTGCAAACGCTCCGTGCCGAGGCCGATCGGCTGGAACACATGGTCGAGAACGTGCTGGCCTACGCGCGGCTGGAGCGCGGGCGGACCAACGGCAAAGTAGAAAACGTGGCCCTGGGCGACTTGCTCGACCAGCTCGCGCCGCGGTTGAGCGAGCGGGCCGCGCGGGCAGAGATGCTGCTGGATATTGAGATCGACGATACGACGCGCGCCACGGTCGTGCAAGCCAACCCTTCGGCCATCGACCAGATACTGTTCAACCTGGTCGATAACTCATGCAAGTATGCCGCCGGCGCCACCGACCGCCGCATCGCAATTGTGGCGCGGGCTTCCAGCCTGCCCGACAGCAAATCCGCCGACAAGATAGAAATCCGCATCCGCGACCACGGTCCGGGCATCGACCGCACGACGGCCGGTCAGCTCTTCAACGGTTTTTCCAAATCGGCCACCCAAGCAGCAAACTCCGCCCCCGGCATCGGGCTGGGCTTGGCGCTAAGCCGGCGGTTGGCTCGGGATATGGGGGCGACGTTGCGTTTGGAAGAGACGGATGGCGAAGGGGCGTGCTTTGTGCTAGGATTGCGGGCAACGGCACAGATGTAGAACGGCCGAGTGCTGCTTGATAGAAAACCTGAATGTATAAGAGGATCACGGAAACCATGAAGACGAAAAAAGCAACTTTGGGCGCGCCTATCATAGTATTTCTCCTTTTCGCACTGGTGTTGACACCGGCGCTGGTATGCGCGGCGGAATCCGAGGCCGTCACGCGGCAATTGACGAGGCCGGTGCTGATTCGCAACGAGCAAAATACTCTGTTGCGGCTAACCATCAACACGGGGAAAAAACCTTTCGTGCAGGTCAAGTCCGTGACGGTCTCGCTTGAAGGTGCAAGTAATCTCGAATCGCTCCAGTTTTATTTCACTGGTGGTGAGGCAGAATTCTCCAGCGAGAAGCCGTTTGGTGAACGAATCGGGTCGGAGAAGAAAATAGTGTTCAAGGGCCACGCGCGGCTGAATGCCGGGGCGAATCATTTCTGGCTCTCCTGCCGGGTGCGGCCCGACGCGGATTTGTCGGGCAAGGTTGACGCGTCGGTTGAAGCGGTCGAGACATCCGCGGGACGCATCGTGCCGCGCGACGAGACGCCACGGGTGCGCAAACGCATTGGTATCGCCTTGCGTCGGCACTGGGATGACGGAGTGCACACTTACCGCATCCCGGCGCTGGCCACGACACCGAAGGGCACATTGCTGTGCGTGTACGACATGCGGCGGCGGAAGGGGCGCGATTTGCAGGAGGACATCGACATCGGCCTGCTGCGCAGCACGGATGGAGGCCGCACGTGGGGAGCACAACAAGTCATCATGGACATGGGCACGTTCGGTGGCTTGCCGCAGGAGGTGAACGGCTGCAGCGACCCGGGCATTATTGTCGATCCGGCGACGGGTGAAATCTTTTGCTTTGCCGTGTGGATGAACGGCAGGGCCGGCAAACACCAGTGGAGTAAGGGCGGCTCCGAACCGGGTTTCGAGATTGGTAAGAGCGCGCAGTTCATGATGGTGCGCTCGAAGGACGACGGGAAGTCGTGGTCGAAGCCGCAGAACATGACCGACACATGGAAGGATCCAAAGTGGATACTCTACGCGCCATCGCCCCAGCAGGGCATCGCGTTGAGAGACGGCACGCTGGTCATGCCCACGCAGGGACGCGACGCGCGGGATCGGACTTTTTCCAACCTGCTCATCAGCCGCGATCATGGGACGACGTGGACGGTTAGTCCGGCAGCATCGTTTGGCAACAATGAGTGCCAGGCGGTGCAGTTGTCTGACGGTTCCATAATGCTGAACTGCCGCACGCAGAGACCGACCAAGTTCCGCACCGTTGCCGTGACGCGCGACCTCGGCAACACATGGACCCCGCACCCGTCCAACCGCAAGACCCTCATCGAGCCGAATTGCAACGGCAGCCTGTACCGATTCGACTACCGGGAAGACGGCAAGCCCAAGTCGGTGCTGCTATTCGCGAATCCGCACTCACAGGAGGGTCGGACGCACCACAGCATTCAAGTGAGTTTCGACGAAGGTATAACCTGGCCTCAAAAGTACCGGCTGCTTCTCGATGAAGGCCGCGGCGCGGGCTATCCAAGTTTGAGCCGGGTTGATGATCAGCACATCGGGATTGTGTACGAGGGTAGCGGGTCGCACCTTGTGTTTGAAAAGATTTCGATTGCTGAGCTCCTGACACTAATTCATTGACAGATTACAAGTTAACATCTCTGCGGCGTTTAGATATAATTTGCCGGCTGCGCCGCCAATTTATATCTAAGTGCCCTTGACTCGCAATTTTGC
>JAFGTN010000231.1 GCA_016934075.1 Pirellulales bacterium | reverse complement strand
GGCTCTTTCGAAATGTCGTCGTTCGCCCCCGGTGACGGGGTTGTGCCGGGTGAGTATCAGGTGGCCATCAATACACAAACCAGCGGCCCCACGCCCGAAAATCCCATGGCGCCGGAAATCTGGGCCGCGCCACGCCGTTACGGCAGCTCGGATAAAAGCGGCTTGAAAGTGACCGTCGAGGCCGGCTCAAGCGGGCCGATGGAAGTGCAGTTTGACCTCGAAAAAAAGTAAACTTGCCTGAATCGGCAGGTTTCTCTATGACTTTTGCCGGGCGGCTACTCCGGATTACTGTGGCTCGATTCAATCTGGACTTTTGCAAAATTGCGAGTCAAGGGCACTTAGATATCAATTGGTGGCGCAGTCGGCAATTGATATCTAAACGCCACAGAGATGTTAACTTGTTATCTGTCAATTGAGTCAGTGTTTGTCAAGACAATGTAAAAGAAACCTTCGCTTCGCAAAGCTTTCTTTTACATATGCCCTTGACTCGCAATTTTGCAAAAGTCCAATTCAATCGTACATGAACTTGTGGTTTCGGTTTCCATCCACACAACAAGGTCTACTCCGTCCAGCCGATTAATATGCCCGAACCGGAAAGAAGGCCCACGAGGCACGACATTTCCATCCACTTTCAACAAGGGCGACCGATCACCCCAATCCTTCACCACCAGTGCCGGGTTAATCAATGGATGCAGCCGATCCGCGTTAATGCGACAAACCAAGGGATCGTTTACCCGCTCGTCGGTTCTTTGCACAACATAGGCACGCTCGGTCAAATCATAGCCTATCGCGCGGTATCCCTTCGATGCGATTTTCATCTCCGCCGCGCGCAACCAGGAGCGGGCCAAAGGCAGCAGTTCTACTGCCTCTTTCTTATTTGTCATTCCGCAAAGTATCACTTTGGTCAGCGAGTTGTGCGTCGTTTCCAAGGCCGCGCCGTGTTGTGTCGACGTGTAGGTATGAGCGGGCCGGTCCGCAGCTACGGCATAGCGACCGATGATCGGCACCTGTGTTACCGGCCAGTGATTCCGCCAGGGGAACTTGCTGTGCTTCGACCAGTTGTCACCGACAACCAGGGTGATCGCAGGTCCCTGTCCACCAAAGTCGTTCATGCCCGGGCGGTCGTCGATAATCAAGAATGGATTATAATGTGAACGCAAATAAGTGATTTGGATATTGGCGCCCGGAAATGTAGGATGCTTATAAGACGGCGCTCCGCCTATCCATCCGTATGTCTTTCCTTTCCCCTTCATATTCGCCAGCGAAAGAATGCGATGCTCGTCCAAAATGTCTTCCGGTCGCTGTCCGGGATGGAGTATTTCGATCGATTGGCAATACTCGTGCCATTGTTCTAAATTGCCGCTGTACATTACCACCTTGCGAACGGCAACACCATCGGGATATATGGTATGATACTCTTCCGACCAGTCCCCCCATCCGGTCTCTTTGTCAACGTAAGGCTGCTGATAGTTGATTCCCACCGGCGAGTGCCGCCAGTACACTACGGCTCGCGCATCGTTGTTCTCTAGAATCTTGACGTGGGAAAACACGGCTCGTTTATCGGACATGGATTCGGAACAACCGCGATTCTCACGATCCACGCCCCGTTCCATAAACTCGTTCGTGAACCAATTACCCTTCTCCGTGATCCAGCAGGGCGCATAGGAGATGCCTCGCCAACACACCAGGCGGAAAGGCGCTTTATCGAACACAACCACAATATCCGGACCACTGCCACGCCAATGGGCATCCCAAGAGGGGTGGTACTTCAGATGCTCGTAGAACGCGCCGAATCGGCCCTCCACCGGCGGTCCCGAGGGGAGACGACTGTGTTCCAATGGACGCGGTTGCTTCGGCCTGAGCGACTTGGAGATCAGTTCTATGTCGGTTCCGCTCAAGGGACGGTTGTAAATCTTCACTTCATCCAACAGTCCGTCCACTGAGAAATACACCGGCAATTTCTTCGTTTCGAACATTGCCGGTTCCGGACCGTGGTTACGACCCACTAATAGATCGACCTGCTTAGCTGCATACATTTTGCCTCGCGATTCGATACTGCCGACAGGCTTGCCATCGATATACAACCGTAGGCCGGTCGCCGAATCGAAACAGCCCGCAACATGAGTCCATTTCAGCAACGGCAGTTTCGTCTGTGAAGTACATTCGATCCATTCACCGGCAACTGACATGTGCAGGCCAAGACGACCCTGGGCATCAATGCCGAAAAAATAGCCCGCCTGTTTTGCTTGGCGCTGAGACACAATCGGACACCAGCCCCAGGGATAAGCACGCACGGCAATCCACGCCTCGACTGTGAATCCATTGGACAACTTCGGAGCCGCGGCCGCGGGACGAAACACGGCGGAGGTGAAACCATCGAGTTTTAAAGCCGTTCCCGACACTCCCTCGACACGTTTACAGATACCGACGATCTTGTCCGATTGCCCACCGGCGACATCCTTTGTGCGGTCGATCTTTTGATCATCGAACCGCCACCAGGTAACCGGTTCCTCTTGTGCAAATCCAGGCTCTACAAACAGCGCCAGCCCCAAACATAATACGGTCCACATCATTATTGCGGATTTCATAAATCGCCATTTACCGGGCAGCCAGGAGGCAAATCCCATAATCGTAAATATAGAATTCACCATCATGCTCTATCATTCCTCGCTTTCCTTCACATAGCTCTGATACAGTCGCTCGATTCCAGCCTCTTTCGGATCGCCCGCGTGGAAAACATAGCGATAGCGAAACGTAATACTCTTGCCGTCGGGAATCCGCATGTCGCCGGTGCCGGGCGGTTCGCCACCGATACAGTGGGCTCCGAACGGATCTGCGCCCAAGTAGCCATAGCCTCGGGCCATCCACCAGACGGGATGTCGTGGATTGGCTGGATGGTCGAAAACGGCGATTCCGACTTCCTTGCCATCGATCTTGCCCCAATAATCAATCCACCTGGCACGTTTACCGAACACACCTTCGCCTTTGACACCTTCGCTATTAATCACCTGGCCGTTGGCCGTGGATTTTTTCTGAGTCGGGTGTTTATGGAGTTGCAGGCTGGGATGCATGCGAATGGCCATAAGGCCATGTTTGTCATCACCGAAGTTCAGTTCGCCATGCGATGCACACAACGTAACCTGCCAATCGATAATCTGCCCGTCGGGAACCATGCGGAATGTGAGACGCCGCTTATCGGTACAAACAATCTTTCCATCCGGTCCCCGCCAATCGACGACGCCCTCGATTACTGCCCTATCTGCATAGCACTTGTAGCTTGGGGGTTGCTTGTGCACGGTCGTTCCCGCATCGGAACCATCTTTGAAAAAGTTGACACCATTGACCTTCCCATGAGCGAAGAACATCGATTTCTGGTGAACATGATCACGAGGTTCGCCCGGCACGTCCGGGATAATCGGAAAGGCTCGGGTCATTTTTAATCCGTAAGGACCAACTACCGGATAAATCAGTGGACGAGAGTGCCCGCGAAAAATATAAGCAGCCCGCAATTCCTCCCCTGAATATACTTCCAGACGATCCTCGTGCGAACGGATACTGACTTTTGCAGCCGATGCGGGTACTGCAAGCAGGCAACACGCTACTAGCGACAGAAGAAACAGAAGGCATTGTCGTTTTGGTTGGCGAATACCGGTGGTTGCGATCATGAATTGGCTCCTTAATTCGCAAGTTGATAGCATTTTCGAATTTCACTAATGATATCAAGTATCGAAGGAGCCCTCTACTCATACAATGCCGAATCTGCGTAAAATAATTGGCTTTTTGCGAAGTGTAGAACATGTATGTATGTAAAACTTTAGCCAAGAGGTAATCGGAACGCGCAAGAATTCGGACGTTACTCATTTCACGGCAAATCAACCGAATTCTTGCGCGCTGTGGCTACAAATTGATGCCTACGCCATAACGCCAAAGCTATTCAGTCGTCCAGCGGCACTCGTAGACCATACCCGGCTGGGCGTTTACAACCGACCATCCGATTAGAAAGCCGTAGGGATGGTCGATAGCATAGCGTGAGTCCATCACTTCAGGAGGTTTACTACGGTCGGCCGGATATCGTACCAGGGTGTAATTGCGATACGGATGGTGGGCGGGAAAAAGCATCCACACCCTGAGCAAATCTGTTTTAATTCTGGTCACAAACGGCGCGCGGTTGACGGGCTCGCGACTTTCCAGCATACCTTCTAGCTGTAGCGTTACAGACTCTCCTCGTGGAATTCTCGAAAGATCGTAATCCAATTCAAAAAGCGTCGTCTTATAGCAGTGCTCGACAGACGGTTCAGCTACCCGTGATATGACTCCCCGAACTTGACGATCTCCGATGCCGCTTATAACCTCACAAACCTTTGGTTTCCGTCTTTTTAAGAGGCTTCCGCACCCAAAAAAGCTGTAAATTCCCGTCCATTCGTTCGAGGCCGTCAAATCGTTCGTAGGGAATGCTCGAAATAAGGCCCCCAACAGGGGGTTGTCGCATGGAATTGTCCTGTAATATTCAGCTTAGGTATTCGAAAAATGAATCGTTGTCTATAATCATGATTACTCGTGGATGGACCATGATTCACCGGCCGCGACTCTGATGTCGAACATCTGTTGCGCCCCATCCGCTAGATCCAAGATCGACAATACGCAGGTATCAGAATGGAAAGAACCGCGTTCCGACGGACATTATTCATTCTTATCTTTTTTCATGCGCAACCTATGCATGGTCGGACGAGATCGAAACCGAGCACCCCCTGGAACCGGCCTCGACGAACAGTCCCAAAATGAAAAACAATATGATGTTTCCAAGAAAATTGACACGTGGCTTTACCCTTGTTGAACTTCTGGTTGTAATCGCGATCATCGGCATCCTCATCGCACTGCTGCTGCCGGCGGTGCAGTCCGCGCGTGAAGCCGCGCGTCGAATGCAGTGTGCCAACAATCTGAAGCAAACCGGCCTGGCGGTGCATTTGTTCCACGACTCGCGAAATATGCTCCCTCCTTGCCGTATCGAAGACCAGTATCTGACTTGGGCGGCTTTAATCATGCCGTACCTTGAACAGGTCAGCATGGCCGAGCAATGGGACGATACCCGAACATACTACGACGTGGTACAACCCCAATCCGCCCGCGAGACGATCGTCGCCGCCTACCTTTGCCCGTCACGCGACCGCTCGCGCAGCGAAATGCTGGTCGACTACAAAGACAAGGGCTACCCCGGCGCCGTGAGTGACTACCAAGCATCCTATGCCACAACCAGCCACGGAAGCTTCGACTATGAAGGAGAGGGGGCATTCGTGGCGGCGAAGTGGCCCGGCTTTCCCTCGAAAAAGAACGGCACGGTGAAAGGATGGTACTCTCTGACGGATTTGGATTCGATCACGGACGGCACCAGTAAAACATTTATGATCGGAGAAATCACTTACCTCAGAGCCCAGGCCTGCCCGGGCTATAACGGCGACGGCAACGGATTCGTCATTGCCGGCCCCGGTTATCCCATAGCCCGCTATACACAACGACTCCCGTCGAACACGGGCACAGAATTCCATGGCTTCGGCAGCGAGCACCCGGGCGTTTGCCAATTTGTATTCTGCGACGGCAGCGTGCAAGCCATTCCCGTTGAAATCAGCACCACTGTCTTGGGACAACTGGTGGATCGCGCCGATGGTGAAGTCATCGAGCTCGGTGGGTTGGTGGAATAAGCGAGTGCCCGAGGGAGAGTTGCAGAATTTCAAGCTTGAGATACCCCAGCAGCCCGGCCCTTGCCTGATTCGGTATCGGAACGCATTTTAGCCCAGCCGTCTTGGCCATGGTATATCACGGGCGACAATACAATGGAGAATGTCGAATGAAGAAGCCAGAATGAAGAAAGAATGACGAATGACTGAATGACGAACAATTGCAGCTTCCGCATGCATCGCGGGCAACTAACAACTTGCGGCGTTCGTGCTTTTTAATTCCTCATTGATTCTTCATTCGGATTTTCTCATTCCACATTATCGCCACTTCATTGGTGCGTCTCGGACGCACCCTACCATCACTCATAATCCTCTAGCTCTTCCAACCATAGACGGATTTCGTGGTCGTATTCGCTGGAGAGATCGCCTTTGACGAGTTGGCGATGGAAACTTGCGGCGCCTTCTTTAAGTAGATCGGCCGCCTCGGCGCTGGGGAAGCGCCGCATGGGGTCGGGCGCGATCAGGCCGCGGAGGAAGTTCATCAACAGTTGGTTGCAAACTACTTCGTCGGGCAAGATGCGCGGCAGGCGCTGGGCCAGGAAACGCTTGGCTTCTAAAAGTTCCTGGAATGCCGTGTGACCGGCGAAAGGCGCCATGCCCGAAAGCATCTCGATAAGCACGTATCCCAAGCTGGCCAGGTCGGAACGCGGCGAAGCTTCTCCGCCTTCGAGCACCTCGGGCGCGGCATAGGCCGGCGTACAGGTTCGCATGGGCGGCAGATGGTCTATCTCGAAAGCCGAACCGATATCGACGATTTTGGCGTTACCGGTACATTTGAGCATGATATTCGAGGGCTTGATGTCGCCGTGCACGATTCCCTCGCGATGCAAGGCCGCCAGCGCTGCCAGGCAATCGCGGATGATGGCGATGGCAATGCCCGGCTTCATCTTGGGCTGTACCGGACCGGCGGTGACGATAACCTCGTTGATATATTTCCAGCGCCGATTGCTGACCCGCTCGTGGATCCATTCGAGCATTCGGCCGTTGAGCAGGCGCTGCAAATCGAAACCGTCCACCCATTCCATCTCCATCAAGCGGATGCGATGGCGGTCCACCCAGTTATGTACGTCCAACAAATTGTCTTGCTGGATCTGAGCCACATGCGCGGCCACCTGGGCGATGCGGCCCATGGCCTCGTCATAGGCCCTATCGTTTTCGTATGGTTCCGGTGTAAAAATCTTCAGAGCGATCGGCAACGTGAAATTGTCGGTGCTGCGGCGCTCGGTCAGATAGACAACACCCTGCCCTCCAGATCCCAATTTTTTTATCAGTCGTTGGTGCTCCGTCCAACTTAATCGTTTTTCGTCGAGCATGCTGTGGTACTGGCCCAGCAACTTCTCGGAGCATTGGCCGACCACGTGCCCTCCCCATGTTCGGGTGGCACTGCGCTCGTGAAACATCGTTGTTGACATTTTCTCTTGCCTCATATTCAACGCCAGTATCCCAGGGGGTCGCAATAGAGCATGAACGCATATCTTAGAGTTTCGGTGGCCTACTAGTCTAGTCCGGATTTCCACCGAGTAGAAGTTTTTGCATTAAATATCCCAAGCAACACAAAAACCTTCATCTTCCAGCCAGTCGGCGACCTCCCCAACCGAGCGATGGTCGGTTATGGGGAACTGCTCGTCGGATGGAGGTTGGCCATACCCACCCGGGGAAGTCGAGCTTCCGGCACTCATCTGGGTAATGCAGATCTTGGCCAAACGGTCGCGTAATGACCGAGATTCACGAGTCGATAACACCAATTCAGCCCGTGGGAATGCCAGCCGCAGCGTACAATAAAGCCGCACGAACAAATCGTCGTCGACCGCATAGGGTACCTCGAATCCACGTGGAGCACTATGAATACGAGGCAAACTGAAGGCCAGGGTTCGGTCGGGAAACTCTCGGGTAATGCCACTAGCATGGTCCATCATGGCCGCTACATCCTCTACGGGATCGGCCAGACCGAGCAAAACCCCGAAACCTAGTCTTCCAATTCCACCTCGCGCGGCACGGTCCATGGCCTCTAAACGCCACTCGTACGAAGACTTAGGGCCCTTTGGGTGGTAAAGCGTATACAGCCGCTCGTCATAAGTTTCCTGATAAAGCGTCACACCGCAAACACCTGCCTCGACCATGGACGCATATGAATCTTCGGACTGCGGGGCGATCTCAATGGCCGGAGAAACACCCAGGCTTTTCATCGCGGCAATCTTCTCGACGTAGTACTCGGTTGTCGTCAAATGCGGTGCATCGCCACCCACGAGCAATTGGTGACGAATCCCGCGTCGAAGGAGAATATTCGACTCCTCCAGTGCCTCGGCAAGCCCCAGATGCTTTCGCTCGATTTGACGAGTATTGTTAAAACCACAGTACCGGCAATGGTTTATGCAATAACTGGAGAGATAGATGGGAGCGTAGAGCAACATCCGCCGACGGCTATCAGCACTGCTGAAAATGTCACGGGTCAGTTCAGTTGCCCGAGCTATAAGCTCTTCTGGTGGGACGGACAGATCAAACACCCCATTACAGTCTATCCCCCCTACCCTCTCCAGATGGCTGCATATTTCCGAGTTTTTATCTGTTGTGGATGCCATTCTCTTTATAATAACCGGCAAAGGGACATCGCGGGAGGTGGCAAACAACTGTTAAAACAGGGAAAATTACCTGGGAAAAAGTAATCCGCTTGACTTTACACCCATAAGATCGCTAGTGTTCCAGATAGTGATGAGTGATTCTCGGTCATAATACAAATGTTAGCCCGGCCGCCGGCGGCCGGATGTGGGTATATGATTGCTTGGCATTTGCAATCCCGTCGCGGGCGACGGGGCTAACAACGCCACTCCAATCCCGTCGCGGGCGACGGGGCTAACAACGCCACCCATCGTGAACATGCGACACGGGTAACAGATAAGTGCAAAACCAACGGAGGCCCAATATGTCCCCGCCATATATTCGCAATATTCACGCCGCTCTCGGCTTGGTAATTCTTATCCTACTACCATTATGCGGCAATGCGACGGCTCAAGGGCCGATCGAGGTCGAGGCGATTGCCGGAGAGCCTTATGGAATCGGCCGCATAAGTGTCCGCTTTCCCGATCAGGCCTTGCCCGATCCATTGGGCTCCAAAGGAATTTCTCTCTGGGAGAAAAACGGCCGCATCCTCTACCCGGTCGTGCAGATCCCGTCCGACAATACGATCATAAAAAATCTGCTGCTCGATTCGCCCTTGCTCGAAGGAGGTCCGGTGCGTCAAGAAGTGGCGGGCATCTTGCAAGGATTTTTGAATCAATCGCCTAAGACGACCGTATACTTTCTCTTTCACGGACGCGAGCCATTGGACGTCACGCTACAAACTCGCGGCGCGCGGCGTCTGCGGATTGTGCCACGTGGACCCGGTCAGGCTTTCGAACATGCGCACGCCAGACTTCTGAGCCAATGGTGGCTGGAACTCAACCGCAAGCCGGGTGGATTGTTACAAGGCAAGCCCGACTATCCGCCACTGGTAAGCAACTATCTACAGTCGTTGATGGCCGTACGGATGGGCCTGCCATTCCCCGACGAAGACGAAGAACAGGATTGGTGGACGCAAATCGAAGAACAGATCGGCCTGTTTCTGGGTACCGAGTCGGTGTTGCTGGCCGCCGAGCGGGCCAGAATGCTGGGCCTGGAACCAATGGACCAAACGGCCGACTTGCCTCTGCCCAATCCGATAAAGTGGCCGCCGCTCGAATTTCCCGCCGCAGCGAAAGATGTAAAAATCGAATCCATCGCCAAGCGGGTTCCGGCCGAATGTCTTTACGTGCGTTTCGGCAACTACGCGAACTTCATGTGGATACAAGACACGCTGAAAAAATGGGGCGGCGATATCAGCAACCTCGTGTCCCTACGCGGACTGGACCGC
>JAFGTN010000020.1 GCA_016934075.1 Pirellulales bacterium | reverse complement strand
GCAAAATTGCGAGTCAAGGGCACTTAGATATAAATTGGCGGCGCAGCCGGCAAATTATATCTAAACGCCGCAGAGATGTTCACTTGTTATTTGTCAATGAATCAGTGTCAGTCAAGACAATGTAAAATTAACCTTTGCTTCGCAAAGCTTTCTTTTACATGTGCCCTTGACTCGCAATTTTGCAAAAGTCCAGTCAGAATGAGGAATCAATTAGGAACACGTTATTAACCAATAAATACAATGCAACATCCGCTGGAAAAAAAGATTGCGCGACTTCGGGGGCGGCAACGGGTTTTGGCCGTTGTACATGGGATTTGCTGCATGGTTATTGCGGCCGTGCTTGGGATTGCCGTGTTGGGAACGATCGACTATTGGATTCGTTTTCAAGATCCGGGCATGAGGATGATTTGCACGTTGGCGTTTTTGGGAATAGTGGGGTGGAGTTGCTATCGTTTTTTATATTTACGATTCTTTTCGTCGAAGTGGCGCGGCCGGCTGGCCCCGGTACGACTGGCGCAGAGTGTTGAAGGAACTTTTCCGGAGTTGGGCGACAGTCTGGCCAGTTCGGTGGAATTTCTCCATCAGGCCGAAGACGATCTCAAGGCCGGTTCGCCGGCGCTGCGGCGAGCGGTGATTGCGGAGACAACCGCGAAAACCCAGGACTTGAATTTCAACGAATCTTTGGACCATCGCCCGACGTTTCGGGTTTTGTTCGCGACAGTGGCGATATGTTTGATGGCGGGCACGTTCGCCCTGCTCGATCCGCTTTGGGTGCAGGTCGTCGTGGCGCGGCTGGGCTATCCATTCGGCAATGTTATGTGGCCGCAACAAACACACCTGGAACTAGTCGAGCGAGTGGAGCGAGTGGCGTTTGACGGGTTGTTCGAAATCGAAGCCGTGGATGCCTTCGAGGCCGAGTTGCCGACCGACGCTAAGATTTTTTACCGATTCAAAGAATCCGACGGAAGCGTGGAAGAACTGTCCGAACAGATGCGTCACATGGGGAAAACACTATTGGCTCGTCGCGATAATATAACTCGGGAGTTTTCGTATCGTATCGAAGGCGGTGATGACCGTTCGATGCAATGGATCGACGTGGAAGTGGTAGAACCGCCTTTGATAAGTTCGCTCTCGGTGCGTCTGGTACCGCCAAAGTACACGGGCTGGCCCACGGTCACTCTGGATGAGAACCAGGCCGCCGGTTTCCGCGCACTGGTCGGAACAAGTGTCGATATTGAAGGCACGGTGAATAAACCCATGCACAGCGTGACTCTACATGTCGGTCGGAAGAAATCCATCGATGCAACATTAAACGACGACGGATTAGGTTTCACGGTACCGCCGGATAGCGGGTTCGTTGTCGATGAGTCGACCGAATTCCGCTTCGAAATGGTAGACGTTCAGGGGCTGGAGGGCGGCGGGGACAAGCAATGGGAGATTCGCGCCGTGGAGGATCGCCCCCCAAGCGTCTCCATAGAACGTCCGGCCGGAACAGTATATGCCACGCCGCAGGCAACAGTGCCGCTTAGTGTGTTGATTAAAGACGACCTGGCCGTAAAAAGCGTCGCATTGCTTGCGCGGCTGGAAAGTAATCGGGCCTCAAACGATACACAACCACCCGGCGAGCAAAAGCTCGTGTTATTTCAGGGACCGAATACAGCCCCACAAACCGGTAATTCCAAAGGTACCGAGCAACGAGCGGTCGACGGATATCCCGCGTCAGCCGAAACCGGTCAAAGCCTGCCGATCGATTACCGTTGGGAACTCGACGGCATGAAATTCAACGGTGCCTGGTTGGAGCCCGGCGCACAAGTCGTGTTTTATATTGCGGCCGAGGATTATCTTCCGCAGCAGGGCAAGAGCGATACGCGACGGCTGATCGTCGTTACTCCGCAGCAGATGGCCGAGCGTATTGCGGCGAAGCAGGAATTCATCCTGGCCGAATTGTCGCGGGTGCTGAAGATGCAACGTGGCAGCCACTCCCAGGTAGCAGCGTTGATTATTCGACTTGAAGAAAGCGGGCGTCTGGGGCCGGTGGATCTGGACCAGCTTCGACGCGCCGAGTTGAGTCAGCGCGAGGCCGCCTCCGCCTTGAGCAGCCGGGAAGACGGCGTACCGTACCATATCGAGGGCCTCTTGCGCGATCTGCAAAACAACCGTCTCGACAGTCCCGAGGTGGAACGCCGCATGGGCGGATTGCTGGCCGAAATCGATCATTTGACCAAGGATAACCTCACCGTGATCGCCACCGAAATGACGGCCGCCGTCAAATCGGCCCAGGTCAATAATCGTGAGCCGAAATCAAAGGAAGAAAGCAAAGCTCGGAACCCCGACAAGGCCACGCTTGCGGCACTAGCTGCAGTCGATCGGAATCAAGTTGTGGTGATCGAGGCCCTGCAAAGCATTCTGGGGCGGTTGTCGGAGTGGGATAACTACCGTCGCTTTCACCGCGAAGTGGGACGACTGATTCGCAAGCAAGAAGAGTTGCACACTAATACACTCGAAATCGGCCGCAAGACTCTCACCAAGGATCTGAATGATTTGAATCCGCAGGAGGCCGCCGAGTTGCGTATCGCCGCCCGTGAGCAGGCCGAGTTGGCCAGGTGGCTGGACCGCATCGCGCAGGAGATGGCGCAAACCCTGGCGAAGAT
>JAFGTN010000230.1 GCA_016934075.1 Pirellulales bacterium | reverse complement strand
TCCAGGCCGGGCCCGAAACGCTGGCCCGCACTAACCTGGGCGATCTGGAAGTCGGTTCGCCCGTCAATCTGGAACGAGCACTGAGGGTCGACAGCCGCCTGGGCGGACATTTCGTCTCCGGGCACATCGATGGTCAGGGAACTTTGGTCGAACGCGCCGACGAAGGCGACTGGTCGACCTTCTGGTTCGAGTTGCCGCCAGCTCTCAGCCGGCAGATGGCCTCGAAAGGTTCGATCGCCGTGGACGGAGTGAGCCTGACGATCGTCGAGAGCCTGCCAAAAAGATTCAGCGTGGCGCTTATCCCCTACACATTGGAAGTAACCACTCTTGGCAAACTAAAAGTCGGCGATAAGGTGAACCTCGAAACCGACATCCTGGCCAAATATGTTGAGCGATTGGACGAAGCCCGCGAGTGGGACGACGGACAGGGGCCGGTGGAAGATTCGTAAGGAGCGTCGAGACGCACTACGTGGCAGCTAATCCACCCGTTAAGAAAAGAAAAAGAAACAAATCAAAAGGAACACTAATATCCGTAATCTTCACTTATTATTTTGGTTCTTCACGTAATTCAGTGGGTGAAAACAATGTCAACTTGCCTTCGGCAAGAGGTTTTTTAGGCATGGGCTAACAAAAGTATATTGACTTAAGACGAAATACAAGGTGATAATGCCATGATCTGGTGAAGCGGAGGTAGGCACTGCTGAGGAGCAACCTATCAAGGAATAACCGGATACTGACGGAAGTATATTCTGTCAAGGCTCCTCGGATATTCTATAGTCCGAGGAGCTTCTTTTTCATACTTTTGTTAGCCCATGCCTTAAAAACCTTCGTGCGGAGCACGACAATAACATTTTTGCCCACTAAATTTTGTGCAGAACAAAATTAATGGATCGAGCATTAAGTCAAGCTGGAATAAATTGAATCACGATACATGCAACAACAGTATATTCAAAACGAAAACATTCAGTTTTGGGTGGAGAGTACCTCGCCTTCACTGTTTAGGCTAATTTGGTGGAACCATATAGATCCTAGCAAGCGAAAAACATTTCATGACGATTTTTTTGAAATAATACTTAGTGGCATCACTCGCACATACGAAAACAAAACGGGCACTTCACTGGCTCTGAATCAAAGGGTAATGATTAAAGCTATCTGTCTAGCTTATATTAAGAATAAGCTTGGTAAAATCGATGAATTATTGCCCAAGTTCGAAGATACATCTTTTGAGCGGATAACTAATAATATTGTTGAACATAGACATTCTTCTGACTTCCATGAAGTATTTGCGAAACTATTCGATGATTGGACATCTCGTATCGACAATCTTTCATCTCTTCTAATCAAGTCATTAAACAAGATCAGTGAGGAGTACCTTATTTGGCTTAAATCCCACCCTGAAGACTTGGATAAGATTCACTGGCAAGCATTCGAGAAATTGACTGCTGAGATTCTTGCAAGCCATGGGTTGCGGGTTCAAATGACTGGGCAAGTCAAGAATAAAAGTTCCGATATTATTGCTATTGAATTCAGTGAGATGGGCATAACCACAAAACACTTAGTAGAGTGTAAGCGTTATGCAAAGTCGAATAAAGTTGATCTTTCGATCATCAATGCGGTTTTAGGAGCAAAGTAACGAGAGGATGCAGACCATGCATTTTTAATCACAACGAGTGCGTTTACCCGGAATGTGCTTAAGGAAAAGGCGTGTCTCACCGATATGCGTTTACACCTAAGAGATGGCGAACAGTTCAAGGAATGGCTTAAAGAATACAAATTTAAAGATAATGGACTATGGCTCCCAGAAGGATGGGAGATGGATTAAGTCAGAAACCAACATAGACAAAGACTCCTTCATTTTAAGATTATTACGGAGTCGCAATCCTATTTGGTGGTGATATTCGAAGGATCGATAAAACCCTCTTGTGCCTGCGGCACCCCGATAGGCGAGCTATCGGGGCTACCCATAGTGACGCACATGCCGGATCGCGACCCGGTCTGGCACATGAATTCAACAGATTGACAGCCTAGCACAGCTGTTCAACATTTATATGAGAGCTAAAAAAAACCTGATGACCGACCACCATTCGCGTGCCCAAAGCCTGTCTTTTTTGATGAAACGCCTGCGCGAGGTCGGCATCGAACCGCGCAAGAAACTTGGGCAAAACTTTCTGGTCGATTTGAACCTGCAGGACATGATCTTCCGCACGGCCGATATCGGGCCCAACGACGTGGTTTTGGAGGTTGGGACGGGCACGGGTTCGCTTACTGTTTTGATGGCCGATGCGGCGGCCGCGATCGTGACCGTGGAACTCGACAAGCAGTTGTTCGAACTGGCCTCGGAAGAACTGCACACGATGGACAACGTCCACCAGTTGCAACTCGACGCGCTGAAGAATAAAAACAACTTCAATCCGGCCGTGATCGAAGAGGTGGCGAAGCACCTGACGGTCGATCCCTTGCGGCGTCTGAAACTGGTGGCCAACTTGCCGTATAACGTGGCCGCGCCCGTCATTTCGAATCTGCTTTCCGAAAATCTCTTGCCAGACGACGTGCCGCCGCATTCCATGACGGTTACGATCCAGAAGGAGTTGGGCGACCGTATCGTGGCCCGGCCGGGCACGAGCGACTATGGTGCTTTGAGCATCTGGGTGCAGGCCCAATGCCGGGCGGAAATCGTACGCGTTATGCCGCCCTCGGTTTTCTGGCCGCGGCCCAAGGTGCATTCGGCCATCGTGCATATAAAAAACGACAGCCTGCGGCGCAGCCGTATCCCCGACCGCACGTTCTTTCATAATTTCGTCCGCGCGATGTTTTTTCATCGCCGTAAATTCTTGCGCAGCGTACTGATCAGCGCCGTCAAGGGTAAGCTGGAAAAACCGGACGTGGACCGGATTCTCGACCAGGTCGGATTGGATCCCACCCTTCGGGCTGAGCAGCTAGATGTGGAAACAATGTTGCAATTGAGCGAAGCCGTACGCGGGGCGATAGGCGGTGGGGCGAAGGGTGATTGACTAGCAGGCAGCGGGCTATTACCATAGACCCAGGACAGTAGGAGCGGCGTCGATTTGTAGCCGGATTTGTAAGAATTCAGATTATTTGCGGCGAATTCCCATAATATCCGAATCCTTGCAAATCCGGCTACCACTTGGTTCAAGTATTACTAAAACCTCTTGCATTTTGGCAAAAAAATGGAATTCATTGAAATATCGGGTAGCGTTCTGTTGCGTCTGGCCACCGACGACGATCCCATAACGGACGGGCCCAGCGCAGAAGAATTGGCGAAGTGTGGAGTGAACGAAGAAAGTGTGATTCGTATCAATCGGCAGGGAGATATCGAATTGCGACGAGCTGACGGCTGGGACCTGATTGGCGGTTTGCTGGGTGATTTCGAACACCGCGTCAGACGCGAAACGGGGATGGATTGGGTGTGACGGGCGTATTCTCTGCGTGTGGTTTTGAGACGTGGTGTCTTTAGAATATTGGTTTGCCACAACGCAAGCGTTTAATTTGTTTTTAGGGGAGATGACAACTGATGGTCCGCACCGATGAATTAACCCCCTTTTTCTTTTTGGCGATCTTTTTGGCGGTGTTGGTTGCAGGGGACAATGCCCGCGGTGACACGTTTATCGGATCGATCATCGTATCATCCGATATGCCTGGAGACACCGACTATCTATCGATTTATTCGCTTACCGGGGATCAGCTCCACTCGGTTAGCCTGGATCCGGAGCAGATCATCGGCCCCTCGGCCATTGCCGCGCGGCCGCGCGGTGTTGCGTTGGACGCGAACGGAAATATCCAACTCTTCTACGGTACTTTCGGCCCTCGTCTCTACACCTATAATCCCATTACGAGCACGGCCACGTCCACTCCCATTGAAAATTGGGGCTTGGTCAACAACGTTTATTACGGCAGCATAGCTTCATATGGGAACTATGTTTTCCTGCCCGACACGGTCGTCTCCGGTGCTCCGGGCGCCGGGGTTATACGCGTTGACATCAATAGCCTATCCGCTGAGCATTTTCCCATGGGTTTAAATACCTCAGGCGGAGGCGTTGTCAATGCAACCGTGGGTCTCGATGATCTGCTTTATGTAACGTTTAGTTATATGGCCGGAATATCGGTATATAATCCTGATACTATGGCACAAATCAATAACATTACTTCGAGCCATATAAGCGAAAAGGGATTCGCTGTCGATGCAGACGGAACGATTTTCCAGGGAATTTATAATAAAATCAGAAAAATAGCACCGGATGGCAGTCTGATCGAAGAGCATTCTTTTGCAACTGAAAACAGCAACCTTGACGGTTTTATAGATGTAGATATTCGCCCCGACGGGCTCATAGTGGCTAGCAACGGGTACGGCCAAATTCTTGTGACCGACAAGAATTTTTCCACGGCCTCCGTTTTTGAGCCCTTCTTATCACACCCGGACACTTTTGTCTCTTTCTTTGAATATCCAACACCCGAGCCGGGGTGTTTTGTGATGGTAATCACGGGAGTTTTAAGCATATTATCTTGCCGTCGTATTCGCAGATGAATATCCCTAAGCTGCGACTAATTCACCACGTTTCTCAGCGGCATATCTAAAAACGCGCGGCGGCAGGCGGTGGCGGCTTTTGTGCGGATGTCGAGCAGGCCCTGTTCGCTGTAGAAGGCGATGTGCTGGTTCACGATCAGGCGATGGTGGGCCGGATGGTCGGGATCGCGCCAGGCGACCATCAAGGGATGATCTTCGGCCGGCGGTTCTTGTTCTAATACGTCGAGGCCCACACCGTTGAGATGACCCGACTCGAGTGCTTCGGGCACGGCATGCGTGTCGACTATCACGCCGCGTGCCGTATTCACCAGAAACGCGCCTTTGCGCATTTTCTTCATCGCGGCGGCATCGATCATTTTGTTCGTTTCCTCGGTGGCCGGGCAATGCAGGCTGACAACCAGCGATTCGCCCAAGAGTTCGTCGAGCGTTTCCACGCGACGGATACCGAGTGCCTTGTCGGCGCCGTCGGGCAAGTATGGATCATAAAAAATCACGTCGAAGCCAAAGGCCTTGGCCCGCAAGGCGGCCGCCGTTCCGATCCGCCCCAAGCCGACTACACCGAAGACCTCACCGCGAATACGCGTTTGCGGAATGAGCGGCGTATAGGACCAAGGCCCCACACCCGCCCTCGCTTGTGAAGCCATTCTGAATACGCCGCGAGTGAGGGCAAGAGTCATGGCCAGGGCCGAATCGGCGACCTCTTCCGATCCGTAATCGGGAACGTTGACCACGGCAATCCCCCGCTCGCGCGCGAATTGTCCGTCGACATTGTCGTAGCCCACACCACAACGGGCGATCACACGGCATTTTTCCAGACGCTCGATAGTCTTGCGGGTGATGTACAATTCGTGCCAAAGCATGATGGCGTCGGCATCTTCGATGCGTCCGACAAGCTGGTCCTCGTTGGTCGCTCCCAGGGCACTGAGGCGAGCGATATCGCCAACCACGCCCTTCTCGGGTTCCAGGTCGTCTGTAATATAATCCGGTATAACAAGATGAAATGGTTTGTTGTTTGACAAGGTCTGTTTCTTTCCGTGTTTGAGTGTCGATCGGAGGTGTGTGGTCCGAACTTAGAACATGTATGATATTAGACAAGATATAATTTATTCAACCCCATCCGTAAAACATGGCATGGAACACTATTATAAGGGGGTAATAAATAAAAGTTATAACATGGTGTACATATATGGTTTTATGCTAATCTTCCCGGCGACAATGCGGTGTGGTGTGGAATGTCTTGGCACGCTATTATTTTCGGTGTTGCATGGTATGGATATATTTGTACTTGGAATGCTGAGAGTGGGGTGCAAACTCAGGAGATGACAGAGTGAGTTCCGCTTCTCCCTTCGCTTGCTGCGGGTATTCCGCGTGTTTAAGCTTTCTTACTACATGAAGGAAG
Source organism: Pirellulales bacterium (assembly GCA_016934075.1). Taxonomy (GTDB): domain Bacteria; phylum Planctomycetota; class Planctomycetia; order Pirellulales; family Thermoguttaceae; genus JAFGTN01. Next base: position 525 of record JAFGTN010000230.1, on the reverse strand, counting down.
GTCGGGCACTTGTAATAGCCATTCACGCAACCCGCCGGAGGATAACCGTTTTTCTGGTTGCCGTTGTGAATCTGGTCTTGATTATCGGTTCGTTGATGTACCTGATCGAGGGCGCCGATCCCGATACGGAGTTCACCAGCATTCCCAGGAGCGTTTATTGGGCAGTGGTGACGATGACCACGGTGGGCTACGGTGAGATAGCGCCACGGACCGTTCTGGGGCAAGCTCTGGCCGCGTGCGTTATGATATTGGGCTACGCCATCATCATCGTGCCCATCGGCGTGTTCTCGGCCGAGGTGGTCGCGGCGCAACGCGCCGGACTAAGTCCCGAGGTATGCCCCGACTGCGGCAGCGAAGGGCACGATATGGATGCCGTGTTCTGCAAGTATTGTGGAGCCGAGTTGTAAGCGTTTTTGTAGCACAGCCGCCCCCCGGCTGACGTGTGGCACGCCCAGAATGAGACCGCTGAGAAAGTTTTTGGATAAGGGGTGCTAGCACTGAAGTCATTGATAGCGTTATGGATAG
>JAFGTN010000229.1 GCA_016934075.1 Pirellulales bacterium | reverse complement strand
GGCGTGTGACCGTACATATCCCAACAGGGCCAGCCGCGCTTACCGTCGACGCATCTCATGTAGCGGTGCGAAACGGGATCGTCGGGCGGCATGGGGGGGCAGTCGGGCGATCCGGGTGAGAACATCCGCGACTGTGGATGGGGCATGATTGTGAGGCTGGGGATAACCTCCTCGGTGCCGTGCGATGTCTGTCCCACAATACAGGCCACCTCGCGGTCGGCCTGATCGCGATAGAATGCCCGATTGCAGCCCGAAAGCACGGCGACGATGGCCGTCAATGCCAATAAGCTCAGATATGTTTTGGGGCAGGACTGCATGGTGTTTTTGGGAAAAAAACTTCAGGACTTTTGCGGTAGGGCTGGAGCAATGTGCGCAGGCGCACATTTTCCGGCCGGATATGAGTTCGGCTAACGGGTGGTTGCGACTTAAACGATAATCACGATTAAGTAGAATGGATAAAATTTGACGGCCGATTTGCGGTTTCGTTCCGCGTAATAGACGTGTGGCACGCCCAGAATGGGCGTGGAAGCTGACCATATCCGCAATATTAACCACATTTCCACGCCCATTCTGGGCGTGCCACACATCAGCGTAACCTTTCAACTCTACCGTGGGGAGGGCCAAGGTTGCGTATGTAATTGGGGGGGTGGGTAAGACATGGTTGACGGCGACTAATAGCTAAAGCTTGACACTGGCATCAGTCCGGAATAGTATCGAGATTGGTGGTTGATAGGGTCAGCTTCCACCTGGGGGGGGTGGTTTATCTTTTTTACGTTGGTCGGCCTTGCCGGCCGGCGCGATTGCACCCCGGATCCTATCGTCAATCCGGTCGGAGAAGAGTGGCTAGAGGAACTCTATGAACATCTGGAACAAGGTCTTCGTTGGCCTGATTATTGTGATATCGCTGGTGTTCTTCTATTTCAGCGCGCAGGTCTTAAAGACCCATGAGTATTGGCGTAGTTCGGCCAAGGCTCATGAGGAAAAGATTGTCAAACTAGATAAAGAAATCGAGGAAATCCGAAACGGAGTGAAGGGGGATGATACTCAGCCCGGTCTGTTGAAATTGCAGTCGGCCGTCTACAAAGCGCTGATCGGACGCGGACGGGTTTGGACCAACTGCAAGCCGCAGATGCGCGACCCGAAAATTGGCGCGGTTCTCGTGACCACCGACATGCCCAATCCCCATGGAATTACGGACAAAACGGTCCTGGCTGTTTTTGACGAGAACCCACCTAAAAATGGCGGCCGATATATAGGACGTTTTGTGGTTAAACAGGTGGACGAAAAGAAGAAACTCGTCGGTCTGGTTCCCAGCAGACCTATGCGGCCCGAGGCACTTAAACGCTTGCAGGCCAGTCGTGGGCCTTGGACGCTTTGCGAGATCATGCCCTCGGATAATCACGACATTTTTGCGGGCATGACACCCGAGCAGTTGGAAGCGATTTTACCCAAGGCTACCCTGGAAGAGTATTTGAAGGATGGAAAAGACGGCTTCGAACGAAAGCTGCGTGACTACCGCTTCCTCTTTGATACTTTTGCCCGTCAGCGTGCCATGCTGATCGAAGCCCGAAATATGGCGGTAGCCAACAAAGGCCTTATGGACGCGGCAGTGGCTGACGCCAAGGTGCAGGTGCAATTCCGCCAGGCCGAGATCGCGGCGCTCAGAAAAGAGGTGGAAGAAATGACCCGCCAGCGCGACATCGTATTGGCTCATCAGAAATCGCTGGAAGCCGAAATTGCCGAGCGCACCAAAGCTATCGAGGACCTCACAAAGAGCAACCGCGAGCTTGCCGCCCAAATCGCCAAGGATCAGCTCGAAGCCGTGCGACGGGTTGATATGCATACGGCCAGTATTAAGTAGCAACCCCCTCCACAGTGCAGTCTACTTATAACACCAGCCGCTCGCCATTATTATGGTCGAACGGTTTTTTGTGTTTTTTCTCGGTTCCTAAGCTGTTTACTCATACGGTTTAGCCAATATTCCCACCCATTTTTATCCGAAATGACCTAGGCTTTTTCTGAGACGCTGCGTAATAATAACGGGGCTTGGCTTGGTTGATGAATAATCCGGGTTGATGCCATGAGTTAGTTCATTACAGGCGATTCGATTCATAAAGAGATCTACGGCCCCCAAAAGAGGCCGATTAAGAGGCATGGGAATTTACGACCGAGATTACTATCAAGAGCGGCAACAACCGGGCCTGGTTTTGCGGGGACCGTCTACGGCCGTCGGATGGATCATTGCCATCAATGTGGCGATATTCATTATCGACGCATTGAGTGCTCCATCGGGGACAACCAGGCTGCATGTTGTTTCTTCAGCTCTTTCGCTTAACACGGGTGTGCTAACGCAGCCGTGGCTGTGGTGGAAGTTTGTCACCTGCGGATTCGCGCATGCTTCTTATCCAGACTATTGGCACATATTAGGCAACATGCTGGGTCTATTCTTCCTTGGCCGTATGGTTGAGCAACGTTATGGCCGCAATGAGTTTGTGTGGATCTACATGTCGGCTCTCGTGTTGGGCAGCGTTCTTTGGTGCTTGTTGAATAGTATTCAAGGCCTTCCCGCCGGCGTTCCGTTGGTGGGAGCTTCGGGAGCTATCACCGCGATCGTTATGCTTTTCGCGCTGAATTTCCCCAAGCAAATCATTTTGTTCATGTTCGTGATCCCCATGCCGGCCTGGGTGTTGGGCGTGATGCTGGTATTGTTCAATCTGTTTGGCATGAGCGGCGTGGGCGGTGAAGGCGACGGGCCGACAGTGGCCTACGGCGTGCACCTTGCCGGAGCCGGTTTCGCGTTGGCCTATTATAAGTTCCGTTGGAATATCAGCCGCG
>JAFGTN010000228.1 GCA_016934075.1 Pirellulales bacterium | reverse complement strand
GGCAAGTCGCGGCCATCTGGCCATTGCCAAATTCCACCCATGCCGACAACGCGACGTGGGTAAAGCAGATCGCACGCTTTCATAATCCGCGTGATGCGGTGAATGAACAGATCCGTGCAAATGCCGCCCGAGTAGGCCGAGTAGTTTCGCCACTCGAAATAGTGATGCGGGTTCCAGGGAACCTTTGGCGCGGAACCGAGCCAGTCGCTCCAATTGAGGTCGGCCGGCTTGGGTGTGTCGTCTTTGATACTGGGATTGCGCCAGGGACCTTGTTCTCCGTAGCGGCGCACGTATTCGATCTGAGCCTGAACTACCTGGCCGATAACGCCCTCGGCGATGGCCTTGCCGGCCGAAATGTAGCTGTCGTCGGACATGGCCTGCACGCCCACCTGCAGGGGAAGCTTGGTCTCCTTCTGCTTCTTCACAACCGCCTGGGCCTCGGGCAGGGTGTGCGTCATGGGCTTTTCGCAATAAATGGGCTTGCCCGCGTCCAGCGCGTCGAGCGTCATCTCGCAGTGGCGATGCTCGGGCGTGGCGATCGTCACATAGTCGACCTCCTTCATGTCGAGAACCTTGCGATAGTCGGTCAAGACATTTTTGGTGCCTACATTGGCGGCGCCCTGCGCGGCGCGGGTTTTCCAGCAGTCGGCAACAGCAACCGACTCGACGTTGTTCTTTTCGCGGAGGGCGTTGATTGTGTTCATATGGGCATTAGCCATGCCACCGGCGCCAATAAAACCGACGCGGATCTTTTCGTTTGCGCCGACAACGGCACTATAACTATTAGCGGTCCAAGTGGCGGCCGCCGCTGCGGCACCGGTCGTTTGGATAAAAGAACGGCGCGAAACCGGAATACGGTTGGGCATTTGAAAACTCCTCGAAAGCTTATGGGAATGATAGTGGTAGGCGGTGGGAGGCCGCGAGGGTGGGGTATGCGCCCCCCGGCGTGCAGTCGTTGCCTATGCTCTATGCGTATTATAATTGCCTCGCGGCGAAACAGTCAACACTTATCGATGGTCGGAAAAGGCCGACTGCAAAGTCATTTTTCGGCCGTTAGCGGCGACTTTTCAGGCAACGACTCGCGATAGGCTTTGCCCGCAAGATACAGTTCCAATCGTGATTCAATCCTCTTGGCCAGAGCCGTATTGCCGGCGGACTTGGCCAGTGCGATGGCTTCTTTCGCGGTTGCCACGGCTTGTGGAAATTGCTTCGCTTCGGCATAAGCTGCCGCCAGCGTATCGAGTGTTGCAGGGTCGCGTTTGCCGGAGTGCGAGACCACCTGTTTGGCCAGTTCTACCGCCTCGGGGCCGTTACGGATCGAATCCTTGGGACAAGTTGCCAAGATCCAGGCGAGATTGTTCATGGCCGATGTCAATTCAGGTTGGATTTGAAGAGACTTGCGGTAATGGACTACGGCATCGTCAAACTGTCCGCGGCGGGCCAGCGCGCGGCCCAGGTCGTTGTGGATCGTCGGCAATTTAGGCTGGAGCGTGAGGGCTTTGCAGTAATATGTGATAGCCTCGTCGACTCTACCCCGCCGATCCAAAATCATGCCGAGGTGGCTGCATATTTCAGTGTTGTTGGGCTCGATCTTCAAAGCTTTCTGGTAATAGGTGATGGCCTCGTCAAGCTTGCCCAGTCTCTCCATGACCAAGCCAAGGCGACTAACGGTCCAGAAGAATTCGGGATCAATATGAAGAGCGCTCTTAAGTTCCACAACGGCTTCATCCAATTTTCCTTGCGAAATATATGCGAGGCCGAATTTCGTGTGGCAAGTCATGATCGCTTTGCTGTACTTTTTCGCTGCGGACGGTGGCAGTTCCGGATTATCGATCAATTCCTTCAGGATCGATCTGGCCGCCGACAATTGGTATTTCGCATCAGATACGCGGCCTGCCGCAAGATCTATCGTTGCCAACAACATGCGAGGTTCGTATAGCTTGGGACTCATCGAGATAAGTTCCAAACACTCTTTCTTCGCCTCTGCGAAACGATTCGAGGTGACCAGGTACTCCGCTGATTGGATTTTACCGAAGATCTCCACAAAGTCCTTGGGATCATTTGCTCCATCTTCGGATGTGGAAACGGCTTGCCCCGCGCCGCCGACATACCCGAGAGACCGAAGCCGTCGCATCGAATCCTCGTCAAAAGAATCGCCACCTTTGTGGCTTGATGCGGATTCCATGCCCGCGATCATTTTATCCAGGCTGGCTTGAAGTCGCATGGCAGTATGCGGTTGTTTGCTAATGATGTCGACCTTTTCTTCGGCGCCCAGACTCAAGTCGTAGAGTTCAGGCCTTGGTGCGAGAATATACTTCCATGTGCCGTCGATAGCCCCGAATAAAGCGCCGCAATTCATAAGTTCGGGATACAAAGACTCCACATATATCGGTTGCTTCCTCTGGGGGACAGATGATCCTTCCAGACAGTCGCGAAGGTCTATGCCTTGCACTTGTTGAGGTGCTTCCAGCCCTACCAAGCTCAATACAGTAGGTACAATATCCACAAGACTGACATGCCCGTCTACCCGGATGTTCCTGACGCCGCCCTTTGGAACCCTTACAATCAACGGAACCTCCAATGTGCTTTGATATATCAGGAAGCCGTGCTGCAATTCGTTGTGGTCACCCAGCCCCTCGCCGTGATCTCCGGTAATGATAATAAGCGTATTGTCGTACATTCCCGTTTTTTTCAACTTGTCGATTACCTGGCCGATACACCTGTCGACATAGGCGATCTCGCCGGCGTAAGGGTCGTCCGCGAAATCGGTCGCAAACGGCGCCGGCGGTTCATAGGGAAAGTGTGCGTCGAAGTAATGTAGAAAAAGAAAGAATGGTTTGTCTCGGTGGGTTTCCAACCACTTCATGGCCGGACGGTTGACCTCTTCCGCCGTGCGTTCGTTCCCGAAGCCCCCTCTTCTACCCTCGGGAAACTGGTCGTCGTATGTTTCGAATCCCCGATCGAGACCAAACTGTGATTCCAGTGGAAAAGCGCCGATGAATGCAGCCGTCTGATACCCGGCGGACTTCATTATGCCGGCCAGCGTCGCAGTGGCGTCGTCAAGTTTGTTGGCAAACAGGCGAACTCCATGAATCGGCGGATAAGTACCTGTCAACATCGAACAGTGCGCCGGTAAAGTTATGGGAACGGGTGTAACCGTGGATTTGAACAGAACTCCGTCGCCTGCCAGGCTATCTATGTTGGGCGTCGTTTTTCGTGAATACCCGTAGCAACTCAAATGGTCCGCGCGGCACGTGTCGATGCTGACAATCAGGACGTTACGGATGCCTTCGATGCGAGAATATGAACGAACAAAATACCAACTTACACCGGCGACTACAAGAATGGCCCCAAACACGGCGATCATGGCAAACCGTGGATGGCGACTCAGCCAAAAGCCGCGAGACCGCCCCTCTTTCCGGCCGAGCTTACTTGATGCCCGGGATGGAGTCTGACGGCTTCCCGACGACTTGCGTTTCCGCTTTGACTTGCGTGATCCCATGGCAACTTTCCAGCGAAACCTTACTAACGTTCAACCATCAAACTATCCCATGAGCCGCTTCATACGCCGCTATTTCCGGCTCGCGCTCGAGTGTCAGATCGATATCGTCCAAGGCATTAATCAGACAGTGGCGGCGGAAATCGTCCACCTCGAAATCCAACGACAGACCGTATTTGTCGCTGATAGTGCGAGTTTCGATATCCACCGTGAGTTTGTAGCCCTCGTGTTTGGCGGCGCGATCGAATAGATCGTCGACAACCGATTCTTCCAGACGGATGGGCAACATGCCGTTCTTGAAACAGTTGTTGTAGAAAATGTCGGCGAAACTCGGAGCGATCAGAACGCGGAAACCATAGTCCTCGATCGACCAGGGCGCGTGCTCGCGGCTGGAACCGCAACCGAAGTTACGGCGGGCCAGCAGAATCGTGGCTCCCTTAAACTCCGGGCGGTTCAGTTCGAAGTCGGGATTGTCGCTTCCGTCGTCCAGATAACGCCAGTCGTAAAAGAGAAACTCGCCAAATCCGGTCCGCTCGATCCGTTTCAGGAATTGCTTGGGAATGATCTGGTCGGTGTCGACATGCGCCCTGTCCATGGGCAGCACCAACCCGCTATGCTTCGTAAAAGGTTTCATTTATTTTATCCGCCAGTTATTAATCGTATCAATGTCAAAGCTCTCTGCCCTCTGTCCTCTATCCTCTATCCTCTGTCCTCTATCCTCTACCCTCTGCCATCTGCCCTCTGCCCTCTGTCCTCTACCCAATCAATAATCCCATTCCCGCACGTCAACGAAATGTCCGGTGACCGCCGCCGCGGCAGCCATGGCCGGCGAAACCAGGTGCGTGCGTCCGCCTTTGCCCTGGCGACCTTCGAAGTTACGGTTCGACGTGGCCGCGCATCGTTGGCCGGGCTCGAGCTTGTCGGGGTTCATCGCCAGGCACATGCTGCAACCGGCTTCGCGCCATTCCAGTCCCGCCTCGACGAAAATCTTATCCAGCCCCTCGGCCTCGGCTTCTTTCTTGACCATGCCGCTTCCGGGCACGACCATGGCTTCCACGCCGTCGGCCACGCTACGACCGCGGACAACGGCCGCCGCCGCCCGCAGGTCTTCGATGCGCCCGTTGGTGCAGGAGCCGATAAAGACGCGGTCGATTGCGATCGACGTGATCGGCGAACCGCCCTCCAGACCCATGTATTCCAAGGCATCGGCCGCCGCTTTCTGATCGGTGGGATCGTCGAAATCGGAAGGCCTGGGAACCCAGCCCTCGATACTTGTGACCTGGCCGGGATTGGTGCCCCAAGTGACCTGCGGCTGTATATCGGCCGCGTCGAATACGCGGTTGCGATCGTAATAGGCACAAGAGTCGCTGGGCAACGTCTGCCATCGCTTGACCGCCGCGTCGAAATCGTCGGGCAGATTTTCGCGACCGCGAAGGTATTCGAACGTGACTTCGTCGGGCGCGATCAGTCCTGAACGCGCTCCGGCTTCGATCGTCATGTTACAAACCGTCATGCGGCCTTCCATCGACAGCGCCTTAATCGCCTCGCCCGTATACTCGATACAATATCCAGTGCCGCCATTGGTTGTGATTTGGCCGATGATGTAGAGGATCATATCCTTGGCCGTAACACCGTATGGGAGTTGTCCGTCGACGCGAATCTCCATCGTCTTGGGTTTGTACTGCAGGAGCGTCTGCGTGGCCATAACATGTTCGACTTCGCTGGTGCCGATGCCGAAGGCCAAGGCCCCGAATGCGCCGTGGGTGGCGGTGTGCGAATCGCCGCATACTATGGTCATGCCCGGTTGCGTCAGCCCCAGTTCCGGCCCGATCACATGCACCACGCCCTGTTTTTTGTCGTGGAGGTCATAGAGTTGTACGCCGAATTCCCGGCAGTTCTTGCGCAGGGTATCGATCTGCAGTTTGGAGATCGGATCTAAGATCGGCAGCGAGCGGTCGGTGGTGGGAACGTTATGATCGACGGTCGCGACAGTTCGATTCGGCCGGCGGATTTTGCGATCGGCCAACCGCAGCCCCTCGAACGCTTGCGGGCTGGTGACTTCGTGGACGAGTTGCAGGTCGATATATAAAATCGTCTGCTTGCCCTCCTCGGCATGCACGACATGATCGTCCCATATTTTTTCGAACATCGTCCGCGGACTGTTTTCCGGCGTCATGATTTCCTCTGTTAGGTTTTGATATACGTTTAAAATTGTTTTCTTTGCGCGATCAAAGCTAATTATTATAGAATCCGCCGGAGTGGCTGGCGAGCCCCCCAGCTAAGAAGGTGACTGTAATTTACAAACGGGGGGGTAGGCTCGACATTTTCTTAGCACGGGTTTGAAAAAAGGGTGGCACTGGCTGCTTGTCAGCCAGTGTAAGATTCACTGCTTTGAAAACACGGGCTGACAGGCAGCCCGTGTCACCCAACGGTAAACGTGACCAGCCATATAGACACCACCGCGGCCGTTTGGTTCGATACGATGGTTGGCAATTTACTTTGGGGACGCGTCTTCGGTCAGTCCTGAATGTTGCTCATGAGGGTGAGGGAATTGGGACGGCTGCCTATCGCGGGTCGCTTGAATCATATCCAAAACATCGTCCATGGTAATATCCCCGGACGCATCCCGGCTGTCACTGTTTACAAAGGGTGACTTTCCCGCCCCGGTGGAATGCTCTTGCCATAAATGGGCCGAAGAGGTGGTGTTTTCCGAGCGGCCCGAAAACAGGTCGAAACTGCCAATCGCACTCGCATACAGAACGATGGCTGTGACCGTGTAACCGATCACGCCGAAGACGTTGGCCGCTAAAGCCCCACCGGCACCATGTGATACCCCTTCTGCATAGAACACAACAGGCGCAGCCATGAGGAACGGAATGAGTGGCGCCAACATAATTTCCTCTCCACCGCGACCTCCGCCGGCAATCATCACCGGCATGCAGCAAAACAGATATCCACCGCCCACGAAAAAACTGATCCCCAGCGTGGCAGCCATGGCCCAAAGCGAGCTTTTCATACGCAGCGAAAACAATGTGCCCAGCGAAGCCATCGCGATCGATATCACCAACAAAGTAAACAACAAAACCGGCACAATAAAAACGAATCCCGGGGACAGGATAACCACCATGCTCCACATGATGAAAAGCACACCAAAAAGATATCGCAAGGCGTATATGCTTCCCAGAATTTTGGCTTGAACGATCTCCATGCCCGTGAGCGGTGTACTGATCAGCGACTGCCAGCAGTCGCGTTCTTTCTCCGAAGTAATCGAACAAGCGGCACGAGCGCCTATAAGAATAAAAATACCACACGATACCGCGGATCCCAGCATGGCTGTCATTATCAGATATTGACTTACAGGATGCAAAATGCCTTGTGCGTTGCGCCCGGTGGAAGAGTTATCTAATGTCTCGATGAATTGCCATCCAAGGGGGATCAACACGCTTGCGGCCAACAGACAGATCGCAATCCGTCCGATTGCCCCCAATCGCGAAGATGCCTCGCCCGCGAAAAGTTCCTTCCAAAGCATGGGCTTATTGCCCAGCGATGGCCGCAGCCGCGGCAAAATCAGCCATTTATGGTTGGCCTTCGCTCGCCCCATCTGCCTCACATGCACGCGTCGCACGGCCAACGTGGCGTATACGGCACAAACTAGCGCAAAAATCATCTGGTTCCGCACCAGCACTTCCACCGCCGACCATCCGGTCGATATGGCCGTTCCGCTCGTGCCCGAAATAATATCCGAAAGCTTCCAAAACGGGTTCGACGCCAACAGCGGATCGATCGCATAATCCATCAGTACGTCGAGCCATGAAAAACTTAAAGTGCCCGATAATGTAAACGCTGCCACGATCATCGGTACGATCAACAGCACCAATATCACTAAATATGCGCGAATTACAGCGTCGCGGGCTCGCGCCGACCAAACCGAAACGGCAATCGACAACGTCGCCACGCACACCACCGTGCTGAAGGTGACCACGTAAACCGCCAAAAGCGCTTCGGGCGCGATGCCGCCCTGCAACATGGCCACGGCAAGAATCGGAAGCCCGGCCAACAAAATCAGCATGATTTGCAGGAATCGAGCGGCCAGCTTGCTCAATACGATTTCGGCGTTGCCCAAATTGGCCGTAAACAGATACTCGATCGTACGCCGTTCGCGTTCGCCGGCAATAGTGCCCGCCGCAACGGCCGGCCCCAAAACCACGGCTGCCAGCAACTGCATCACCGAGAACGTCTGAAAAAAGCCGGCCATGAAGCGGGCAGACAGCGCGATGGCGTTGCTCTGCTGACCAGACCAACTCCTACCATGAAAAACCGACATCCAAACCAGAAACAATGCCGCAGCCAAAATGGCTCCGTACAGCCCGCGAACCACGAAATACCGCGTTCGTCGCGAGGCGGTCAACAGTTCAAACGAAAAGATCGGTCCTAGCAAAATCGCTCCCTTCCCCGCCGATGGCCTGCTCTTGCCGGTGGTTAGTTCCTTGCATCAGTATACTAGCGAAGAACGGCAGGCAATATAACCTTCGCACCAGCGAAGGCGATATTTTACTTTTTCTCTTATACTTGAACTGACTTGACAATCGGGTTCAAATGGTATACCTTAATATGCGCGGGTAGCCGCTCAATGAAAATCCCAACATCTCAACCACCGAATGGTACTTTGATATGGCAACCGAAATACGTACATTAGGCAAACTCTCAATCAGCACTCTAGTGCTGTGCGTTCACTTTTTGGTTGGATTAACCTATGCCGCCGATGAGCCCAAGTACGGCATCGTCTGCAGCGATGCCGGCGCCGGCGCCTATGAGGCCTTCCCGGATGTTTGTCGCATGCGTTCGGGAGAGCTTATCTGCGTATTCTACGCCGGATACGGCCACGTCAGCGATCCCAAGCAGCGGTTGCCCAAGGGCGGGCGGATCGCTATGTGCCGATCCAAGGACGACGGTCGTACCTGGTCACCGGCCAAGACGATAGTAGACACGCCCATCGACGATCGCGACTCGTCGATTATCGAGTTGCCCAGTGGCGATCTGCTGGTGACGTTCATGACCTACGACCGCAACCGCAAAAAAGGCACACACCAGGCCTTCACCATACGCTCCCGTGACGGTGGAAAAACCTGGAGCAGTCCCAAGCCCATCGACACGCCCTTCACGCAACTCGAAGCCATCAGCACCCCGCCGCGGCTAATGCCCGACGGCCGACTGCTCTTGACTCCATACGGCAACAACACGGGCGATCCACGAAGCTACAAGCACGCGGCCGTGCTCGAATCCCGCGACGAGGGCCGCACTTGGAAAACATTGGCCGAGGTCAAATCGGCAAAGCACTTTCTGCTTGAGCCCGATCTGGTATGTTTGCCCGAAGGCCGACTGCTGATGATGATGCGGGCCGTGATGACCAGTAGCGAATCGACCGACGGAGGACACACCTGGACGGATCCCAAACCGGTGGGCATCGCCGGCGATTGCCCCTATCTGTTGCTCACTTCGAAAAACATCTTGCTCTGCGGCATTCGCTACAGCCCAAGTAAGAAGAACCGCAGCACCGGCATCCTCCACAGCACCGACTTTGGCCGCACGTGGAAAGGCCCCACAATTATCGATCCCGCACTGGGCGCGTATCCCAGCATGGCAGAACTACCCGACGGACGAATCTTCGTCGTCTATTACAACGAAGGCCGCGGCTCCGATATACGATGCGTTTATTTGGACGTCGACAAAAACGGTGTGCGGGTGCTGCCGCAAAAATGACGGAAGAGAAGCCGCTCGGAAACCGTATTTGGGTAGCCCCGATAGCTCGTCTATCGGGGTGCCGGAGGCACAAGAGGAGGCCACGAAGATCTGCTTGCCTTTTGCGGCTGCGCCGCCCCGATAGACGAGCTATCGAGGCTACCCATCTGCTTACAACCAAGTGTACTAGTATCACGGCTCCTCACAAACCACCCGGAATCCAACGTTGTAAACACGTTGATAAGGCCTATATCCCAAACGAAAGCTCGACGTGCACCGCTTTGGCCGATCGCGCCACGACCCACCGCGGACGACCATCAGTCGAATCGCGTCGACGCCGTTAATGGGACGGTAGGGGTCGACACCATATACGCTTCTCGTCCATTCGGCCACGTTGCCGTGCATATCGAACAGCCCCCAGGCATTTGCCTGGAAACTCCCCGGCTTTGCCGACAGCAGAGCGCCATCGTTGAATCGCGAGTCTTTGGGAATCCAATCATCGTGTTTGGGGGGATTCACCAGCGGTTTGTCAACGGTGTAGGGATCGCTGGCGAACTCCGTCATTTTGGCGTCGGCCATGTTGGCAAACTTCGAAAAATCGGCGTCCAGCCCACCGTACCACAGAGGCGTATCCGTGCCGGCCCGACATGCGTATTCCCATTGATCCTCGCTGGGCAAGCGGAACCGCCTGCCCGTCTTGTCGGACAGCCAGCGACAGAATCCTTCGGCCTCTTGCCAGGAAACACGCACCACCGGTTGCCAGGGCTGGTTCATGGGATAGCCGTGTATGCCGAACTGATACGCGTTCTTGGTCTCCACGCGACTGTCGTGGCCGGGCAGAAAACGGGCGAATTGCCGGTTGGTCACTTCGCAAGAACCCATCCAGAAGGGCTTTTCGATGTTGACCACCTTCTGTTCTCGCGCACCCGCTGAACCACCGGCGCTGCCGGCGATGTATTTTCCGGCGGGAATCAGGACCAGGTCCATGCCGACACCATCGCCCAGATCGATACGTTGTTTCCGAACGGCACCGGCCGCCTCTTG
>JAFGTN010000227.1 GCA_016934075.1 Pirellulales bacterium | reverse complement strand
CTAACCCGAAGCGCAAGCGAAGGGACGACACACCAGAAGACGTCGACGACCACCCGCTGACCGCCGCCAGTCAGGCCATGGGCACGGCCGATTATATGGCCCCCGAACAGGTCGCCAATCCGCAAACGGTCGATATCCGCGCCGATATCTACAGCCTGGGTTGCACGCTCTATAAGCTTCTCACAGGCCAGGCACCTTTCGGTACGGACGAATACACGGCCACGCTAACAAAACTGGCGGCTCACCAAACGCAATCGGTCCGCCCTATCCGCGAACTCAACCCCGACGTGCCCGCCCGCCTGGCGTCGGTCGTCGAACGTATGTTAGCCAAATCGCCCGACGAGCGATTCACCATCCCCGCCGAAGTGGCCGAAGCCCTGGAACCATTCACCTCCGGCCACGATCTCAAGTCGCTACTGGAAGTAGCCGAGCGCATGCCGCTGCCGGACGGTAACGCGTCTGCATCAGCTTCTATTCCCACCCCCCAGCCCGCCGGCTCCGGCGGCCGCTTTCGTCGAATACTGACCATAGCGGCCATGGCCTTCTTTTTTGGCGGGCTTGGCCTGGCGGCGGGGATTCTGATCACAATCAAACGCGGCGATCAGGAAACGACTGTCGCGGTTGCCAACGGCAGCAAGGTTAATGTGGACGATAAAGGCAACTTGCAAGTTACGCCGCCTGCGACTACAAAGCAACAGCCTGTTTTAAGTAAATTTCAGCAATCTCCAGACGAAGCAGTGCAAGCCGTTCAATCTGAACAAGCAACGGCCAAAATGAAGCAATCCATGAACAGCCTCAAGCAAATCGCCCTGGCAATGCACAACCATCACTACCAACACCGTCACTTCCCTGCCCGAGCCAGCTTCGATAAGAACGGAAAACCGCTTTTGAGTTGGCGAGTGCATATCCTGCCATTTATCAATGAAGCTGATCTTTACAAGCAATTCCGCCTCGACGAACCATGGGACAGCGAACACAACAAAAAGTTGATCGCAAAGATGCCGGCGATCTATGCCGGATCTGGCAGCCAGATCCAAGAGGGCAAAACGAACTACCTCGTCCCCGTAGGCAAGGGGACAATCTTCGATAACCAGATAGGTACTCGCTTGAAAGATATTGTAGATGGTTCATCGCATACGATTATGATCGTCGAATCCGATCCCGAGAGGTCTGTTGTTTGGACCAAGCCGGAAGACTTCAAGTACAACGAAGCGAATCCTTTGTCCGGCTTTGGTAAGCTGCACTCGGGCGTATTTTTAGTGGCGTTTGCCGATGGGGCAGTAAAGTCTATCGCGACCACGGTCGATCTGAAAAGTTTTTTGGACATGCTGCGAATTAATGACAGAGGTCTAATGCCAACTCTACTGGAGCCGGGCGGAATGGGAACGGGTGGTATGGGGATGGGTGGTATGGGGATGACTTCCGCACAAAATAATATTTTTCCTGTCGCTCAGTCGAAAACTCCAGCACCAACCGCATCCGACCATGAAATCATCCAAGGCACCTGGAAGATTTTAGAGAATCAGTCGCAAGCAAGGTTCCCGTTTTTCCCTTCCTTGGTGCGTTCTGCTCAAGACGAAGCGTCGGCCGAAGGCGTGAATATCAGAATCACCGATAAGCACATCAGGATAATTGACGAACGTGGGCAGGCGGCCGTTTATCGTTATTCCATTAACGAGCAGGCGGAACCGAAACAAATCGATATCCGGGATGTCGTACGCCGGAATAATAAGAAGACAGATGATTTGACACTTGGGATTTATGAGCTTAACGGGGGGATACTCAAGCTGTGTCTCGAAAGCGAGACTACACAAAACGTAGACCGCCCCACATCATTATGGCCGGGGCTCCGCGAAAAGAGTAAGCTGTTCGTTTTGCGCCGTACCGGAAGTGTCGTCATCCCGTCTGACGAAAAGGCCGTGGAGGGCCGTTGGTGTGTTACGGGGATTTCTTGCAAGCTGCCCATTAAGATCATCAAAAATTCCGCGGACAATGCGGCGAATATGCTTTCAGGGTATCCCGTGTTGCATTTCAAGCAATATCTGGAAAATGCCGATCAATTTGGACTATTTGTGTTCGACGCAACGAAAACGCCGCACAGTTTTTCCTGGGGTGACCGTGGAAGTAATGTGACTTTTGGTACTGGAATCTGGAAGATTGAGGGCGACAAATTGCGGCTTCGATTCGGCGATCCCAGTAGCAGAAGCCCCATAAGCGGATTCGATAGGGCACCGAATGAGAACGAACTGGATGCACATCTGATTCGCGAAAAAACCGACGGACCAGATAGTCTGACGATATATGTGACATCTGCACATCTGATTCGCGAAAAAACCGACGGACCAGATGGTCTGACGATATATGTGACATCCCAGCCTTCCGGAAAAACAAGCCAAGAAAGATTCTGGGCAGGTGGCAAACAACGAAATATGCCTGAACTAAAACAGTTGTGCGAACAACTCGCAAAGACCGGTGACAAATCCAAGGTCGAAGTTTATGGGCTCGTTGGATCCAACTTCCACGGTTTGACGGAAATAGCTACGATTGCATTAGACGCAGGTGTTAAATCGGTAACGATTATCCCGCCGGAGATGCAACATACAAGACTGGAGTTTCGTTGCGTGGCGTCGGACGCAAAAGACGGTCGGGCGACCATTAGCAAAGAGGAGATAGAGCAATATAAACTCGACTTGAAAACCTATGGACCGATCCCACATTGGGATGTAATACAAGATGCGCGGAGTGTTAAAGAGTTTCCATCAGCATATAATACAAATTTGGGTGTTGTTTTTCAACTTCACAAGAAGACAAACATAGTTGTCTTCTCTCATAGAGGTGGACGCCGGTTTAAGAAGGATAATATTGCAGAAATATTGAGCCGTGCGCGGAAATTCGGATTGGAGAATAACTCGAAGGAATTTAGAGACAAGGAACCCCGAGTTATAAATTGTGTAACCGGCGATATCTACCTGCCCGGCTCCGAAAAGCCCGTGAAACCTGAATACGGCTGGTATCTATTAGGCAAACTGGACTCACCCGGCTTGATTACTGCCGAATACAATGGGCGCAAGTTCATTCTGCTCTCGGAGAAACCGGGCGAAATATTACCCACTGGTGATGGCGAATTGAAAATCCTCGAGGCCAACGCGTGCAAGGACCAGCGCGGCAAGCCGGCGGTGGAAGGCCGGCTCGGTGAGGCCGACGGCAAGGCCATGGCCATGCTGACCGCGGCGAATCTCAAACGTCGGCTGGCGATTGTAATCGACAATTATGTGGTATCGGCTCCAATTATCAACGGTCCCATCTCCACCAGATTCCAAATCACCGGCAACTTTACCCTCGACGAGGTTAAACTGCTTGCAGATATGCTCAGCGGCAAGAAGAAGGCCAGCGCAAAATCCCAGCCCACGGCCACATCCGCCAAAAGCAAAAGAAAAACCGTCACAATCCCACAGTTGCCTTCGCCCGCAAAAACCGGCAAGCGAACTGTCGAAGACAAAATGCCTTCCGTTCCACAACAGGAAAAACCACCGGCGGCAGTTCCCGACCAACAGGCCATTCAAGGCACGTGGAAAATCGTCGAGAATCCGTCGAATGTGAAGTTTCCGTATTTTTCATATAAATCATTGATTGCCATCGATTTACCGAGCAAAACGGCGATGGTTACAATCACCGACAAGCTTATAGTAATCCGTGCCGAAGACGGAACCTCGGCCATTTGTCGCTATTCGATCAATCCCGATACGGCAACCAGGATGATCGATATCAAGTATCGAGACTCCTTGATACCCGGTGTGTACAACCTCGAAAAAGGCAAACTAACGATTCTGGTACCCAATGCCGGCAATTCCGAAAGACCCGCCATGCTTTGGCCGGGGCTCAGCGGGAAGTATAAGCAACTCGTTCTGCGGCGCAGCGGAGATGCCGATATCCCGGCCGACGAAAAGGCCGCGGAAGGCCGCTGGTTCATCACCGGCCTTGCGCGTGAGTTGACGCAAGAGGGGGACCGAGGATACTTGGATCCTCTTCATATGCCCGACTATTTAAACCAAGGGTATTACGGAAAAGTAGATCCGAATGCCGCCCTTAGTCGCCACTTTATCAGCGTTCCGACCGTTCGCTTCGAAAACGGCGCCGTTTTGTTGGACGGTAATGCGGATTCACCGCTGCAAATGTCGTTCAATGCCACAAAAACACCCCATACGTTCAATTGGCATGATTTTCGACGTGGAATGTGGAAAATCGACGGCGACAAGCTGAGTCTTCGCTTTGCCGATCTTGACGGCAACGGGCTGTTATCCAGGAAAGTGCAGCAAGAGCCGGCACATCTTGAATTGCATGTATCTCTTGTTCGCTACAAACCGGATGAGCCCGGCCGTCTGACGATATTCGCGGGCACTCTTCCAGTGACGTATTGCGGTTGCGGTTTCGCGGGTGGGGCGAATACGACCGAACAGATACACCCAACTGATGAGGTTTTTTGGGCAGGCGGGAAAAGACGCAGCGAAGCCGACCTGGAAGCGATGTGCAAACAACTGTTGAAGGAAAACGAGCATGCGAAAGTCGTTATTCACTCGCTGGCCAACTCGAATTGTCAGTGCCTTATGAAGGTGGCAAGGATTGCCCGGGAGGCTGGCATCAAATCGATCACCTTTATACCATCCGAATCGCAAGCTAAACCTACAATTGCATTGCGTTGCGTGGCCTTGGAGGCAAAAGATGATCAACCGGGCATAAGCGCCAAGGAAATAGAAAAATATACATGCCAACTGGAATTACTCGGGCCAATCCCGCGTTGGGACTTGCGACTGCTTGAAGGCTTTAAGATGTCGCGGCTGGCGGAATATCATCAGATTGACCCGGCCATGGGGTTTCACTTTCAGATGGCCGGGATTGAACCGAACACTGAACAAAGCTATTGTGAACAAATTGGAAACGAACTCCGCTCCATGGGGCATGTGATTTTCAAGCCGAAGAAATATCCGCTTAGTGTGGATAATATAGCCGAAATATTGAAAGAAGCTCGACTTACATACAATACCTCCCGATTTCCCAAAGGCGTAAGGTTCATTAATGCCCTTACCGGCGATATCTACCCGCCGGATTCCGATAAGCCCGAGAAACCGGAATATGGTTGGTATGAGTTCGACGGCATAAATACCAATGGTTTGATTACCGCCGACTGTGCTTGGCATCATTATGTCTTGCTTTCGCGCAAACCGAGCGAGACGTTGATCGGAGGAGTTGACGGTTTACAGATCGTGCGGGCGAGCGTGGGCAAGGACGGTCGCGGCAAACCGTCCATCAACGTCGAACTAAGCGAGACCGACGGCAAGGCCCTGGCCAAGCTGACCGCCGCGAATCTCAAACGCCGCATGGCTATCGTGATCGACGATTACATGGTGTCGGCTCCAACAATCATGAGCCCCGTTTCCAGCAAGATCCAAATCACCGGAAATATCAGTATCGACGAGGCGAAGCTGCTTGCCGATATGCTCAACAGCGGGAAAAAGAAGTAATCCCGTCAAACAAACTCCGGTTGTACAAGTTTCGGAATGACACCCGCCTCGTAGCCTTGTTTTAAGAGTTCCTCAACCGCCCGGCGACCGCGTGGGCCAAAGTCTAGGGTCCAGTCGTTGACGTACATGCCCACGAACTCGTCGGCCTTGGCGTGGTCCAGGCCGCGGCCATAGCTCAGGGCGTAATCGAGCGCTTCGGAGCGGTGGTCCAGGCCGTATTGGATGCTTTCTTTTAAGAGGCGCGTGACTTCGACGATTGTGTCGCGGCCCAGATCCTTGCGAATGGCGTTGGCGCCCAAGGGCAACGGCAGGCCGGTGCGCTCGAACCACCACTTGCCCGTGTCTACGATCAGTTCCAGGCCCTGCGAGGCGTAGGTGAGTTGCCCTTCGTGGATTATAAGACCGGCATCGATCTGCTCGTCGCCATATTTCCCGGCTTCAACCACGTCGAGGATTTCGTCGAAGGGTACGACGACGTGCCGAAAGTCGACGCCAAGGCACATTCGCAGAGCAAGATAGGCCGTGGTCAACGTGCCGGGCACGGCGATGGTTTTGTCGCGGAGCGAATCCAGTTCGCACTTCTCTCGGGCAACGACCATGGGCCCGTACCGGTCGCCCATGCTGGCGCCGCAGGGGCAAAGCATGTAGGTGTCGGCCAGGTGGGCGTATGCGTGCAAGCTGACCGCTGTGAGTTCGAGTTCGCCCGTGAATGCCCGCCGGTTGAGCGTCTCGATATCGACCAGCTCATGGGTGAAGCGGAGGTTGCCCGTCTCCAGTTTGTCCTTGGCCAGTGCATAGAACATAAAGGCATCGTCCGGATCAGGGCTATGCCCCACGCGTATCAACTGTCGGTTGTCGGTCATTGGTAATCTTTTCGATTTTGTTTAAGTCGGTCAAGTCAGCGACGGGGTTTTTCCCAGCACATTTGCCGGCAGCATTACACTAACCCGAAGCGCAAGCGAAGGGAGGAGCAGTGGTGACTCTGATTTCCCCCTTCGCTTGCGCTTCGGGTTATTGAAAAGCCCATAGCCACTGTATTCTCTAATATTAACGAAGCATTAGCTTAACAGAAATGATCCCGTAGCCACACCCCCCGAGAAAAGTTGGAAAAATCACGTTATATATGGTGCCGGGATTCGCCCTTGAACGGGGGCAGATTGCATTGTGGTGTAGTGAAAACAATGTAAAAGAAACCTTCGCTTCGCAAAGCTTTCTTTTACATGTGCCCTTGACTCACAATTTTGCAAAAGTCCCGTTACAATTTGGTGCGTCGCGGACGCGCCCCGTCTTTTTTCATAGGAGAACTGGAATTATGCGCGTACGATTAATCATCGCCATGGCGGCGCTGGGGCTTGCGGTTGGTTTGATTTGGTGCGGTCCGAAAGTTGCATCCGGAAAAGAACAAGGCGACAAGGCCGATCAATGCTCGGTCACTGTTTTTCCCATCAGCGTCAAGCCGGGCAAGAACATGTCTCTCGACTTCCGCACCACGGGGGCAACGGTCGTTGGCGCCTTTTTGGAGCGGTCCGATTTGAAAGACGTCCAGTTGGGCCAAAGTGAATTTGTTCCGCCCGACACCGACGACGTGACCGAGATCGCCGCCGACTTCGGGCGTTTCGTCGGCAAGCATCCTATTAAGACCAAATACGCGTTGTTCGCTCAATTCGTGGGCACGCCCAAAACGGGTGCCAAGGCGATCGTGACAATCGTCGTCGACCGCAAGGGCAAGGTAGTTTTGG
>JAFGTN010000226.1 GCA_016934075.1 Pirellulales bacterium | reverse complement strand
CTCCACCAGTTATTTCTACTTGGGAGTTGCCGTAGCTATACAAATGAAATTCAATTAATCCTCCCGATATTGTTACTCGACTAGTGTCAGATATACCGATACCTATTACCGTTCCTCGGTCAATTACTGCTTGGCTATTGCCATACGTTGAAAGATAGCCACAATCTCCACTAAAGATCGTTATTTGACCGTTATCATAAGATCTTAAAGCTTCGTTGACCGTTCCCCCAGATATTATTGCCTGACTGTCACCATAAACTGCTAGCTCACTACCTATGTGGCCACCAGACAATAGGTTTACTGTGGTAGGGTTGCCGAAAAAGAAATCGTCTCTTACTTCTACGCTGTCACTAATGGTATAATCAATATAGTGTATTCCCCCGTCATCAAAAAGGACAACTGCCTCCACATGTCCGACATTAGACAGCAAGACAATCGCCGCAATCATAGCTATTCGTCTCATGGTTCGTCCCCTTTATAGAAGGTTCGTAACGTCTCACAGTTTATCAACCGGACGGGGGGATAGCAAATCTGGCAGCCGATTCGGACGGTTCTCAATAGCCCGACCACCCCAACACGGAAATATAACACCCAAACGCCAAACGTTCCCCGAGCGTTTCACAGGATGCCACAGGACGGCCAATCGAGGTCGGCGTGGTGTGGAGAGTCGGATACACGAACCGACCGTCAGAAACGATTCTCGGGCCATTCTCAACAACCATCGCTCCGCCTCATTCGGCAGAGTGCAAGAATAAGGGCGATGAGGGTGAATAGTAGCACGATGGATGTGGGCTCAGGCACTGTAGTGATCGTGCCTACACTTCCACCCGGAACGCGATACTGGACCTGCCATATCAGGAAGTCATAACCATCCGTGTCTCCGTCTAGGTCGGCATCCCCAAACATGGGACCTTGTTGCGTCCCAAAGCCCTGCTCCCAGATTTCCAAATCTTCATGATCGACATTGCCGTCGTCATTGAAGTCGGGATCGCCGGCGCGTCCTCGGACGAGTACTAGGCTACCAGGGCCGGCTACGTTGTCGTAATACCAGAAGAACTCAATGTCATTCTCTGCAAACCATGGATCGATCATTACCTCGCTATACTTCCCATCCAATGAGTCTTGCCAGGTCATGATTTCAAAAGCATCAGCCTGGTTCGGCTTGTAATTGCTCCATGGCAGAATCGAGAGGATCGAATCTTCCAGAAGCGATATCGTGGCAGAATCGTTAATCTGGCTGTGACTGCTACCACCAGATCCTGGTGTTGGACCGCCAAGGAGTATCTCGACCGTGCCGCCAAATGCCTGGTTTTTACCCGCACTTATAGACGGACCATCGCCTGGTGCGAAGGTGCCCATTACAAGAGTGTTTTCGAACGTTCCTGTACCTGACACTGTCCAACCTTCTGCAAATGTGATTCTCTCATTTATGGCTGTGCCGTTTCCAACCACATTACCGTGGTTTTCGAAATTGCCATTGATGGTCCCATTTCCGACAACGTTCTTACCCTGTTCAACAACGAAGTGGGGATGCGGATCGGTCGGATTTGCCGTGCCAGCGGTCAGTGTACCGCCACCTGTCTCGTTACCGAGTTCTGTAAGCGAGCCAAGGACGATTTCATTGCGGTCGAGAATTGTGACCTCATGGTTGTCGGTATATAAGTTCCCATCGCCGTAGAAGCCTGAATAGGAGTCGGCGTCCCCCAGTGTCAGGTTCCCTGTTGCAGCGATAGCCGAGCCAAAACCCGCTGCTATGTTGGCGTCTACGGTGCCCCAGCCCAAGAGGTTGCACCCGACGCCAATCGAAACACCGGTAGCTGCCGTCAGCGTCCCGCCGTCCAACGTCGTCAGGCCTCCGAGCGTTGCAAAGCCTCTGCTGTTGAGAGTCACCGTCGCGCTGCCCACTTCGAGTTCCCCGAACGTCTGGAAACTATTGAAGGCGTCTGCATCGCCCAACGATAGATCACCGGTCGCCACGATGCGAGACCCTGGGTCGCCTCTTACGGCCCCCTGAACCGTGCCTTGGCCCGACAACGTGCTGCCGATCTTGATCTTCGTGGTCCCCGCCGTAATGTCTGCGCCGTCAAGCACCAGCGAGCAACCTTCAGCTACCGTTAAGAGGGAAGAGATGTTCATTGACTTCGCAGCATCGACTGTGACCGATTCGCAGAACGTGTCCGTTCCCACAGTGAACGTTGGTGGATTGAGCAGACCGGCGCGCCACCAGAGCACCATAATCGCGCCACTGAGCCCACCTACGGCATTGCCTAGAGCATCCACTCCCCTCGCGTCGGACGCGTACGTGCCGTATGTGGATGGGAGGGTCGTGTGGAGGTCTGTCATCTCACCATCTATTGACCACACGTGGGCGTGACCCTGAACGCCTCCGTCCGAGTGAGTCTGGCCGGCAAAGTAAGCCCCGGCCGCGTCATACACCGAAAAAGAGGCAGGAGCCTCGGTGGGAGTCACGTCGGTGACGCTGTCGGCGGTGCCGTGCCAGAGCAATAGGCGGTCGGCACTATCCGCAAGACGTTGCCCGATTCCCACTTGAAAGCCGTCGCCGAGGCCGTAAACCATGGAACTTGTATAGCCGGCCGGGTGAAGATCGACCACGCTGCCGGCTGTGCCTGTCCACAACAGGGCATGTTGTCCACCACCGGAGACATTGCCCCATCCGGCTTGCACGCCGTTGAAAACCGCTCCTGCCAACGATGTATCAAAACCACCCGGCTGTAAGTTCTCAAAGCTAGCCGCTGAACCGGTCCAGAGTGCGGCGTGATCGTCGACGACTCCAACCTGTTGGGCCCCATCCGTGGCCAAAGCCCTCGATATACTCGCCCCCACGGGATGCAAATCGACAAAACTGTCCGCAGTTCCCTGCCAAAGCGCGGCACGGGATGGCGAACTGTACAAGAGTCGAACTACGCCCACTTGTTGGCCCGCCAAAGTGTGATACGCCGATGAGTACGGGTATGAGCTGGGTGTTAACGTGACGAGCGTGCTGGCCGTTCCTGACAGTAGGATGGCTTGGGGGCTCGTCGGCGGCGCGTGCAAGGTGCCGACCTGCTGGCCATCGCCAACGCCACTCATCTCACCACTGCTGCCCATGTTGATGGCGATGTAATTCGACTGTCCCACGGCGTTTGGAATCACCGCAAAGCAACTTGCCGCTACTACTGCAACAAGGGATCGAAGTAAATGCTTCTCTAACATTGGTTTCCCTCCTCTGCACAGCCAACAAAAAATGCACTAGGAATCCGCCCCGTCTTACTGACAGCCTAATAGCGATTTCAATCCCCATCGCGCCTCTGATTCTGACCGTGATGTGCGCTCTAGTCAAGTTTTTGCCCCGATTTCATCGAACTTTCACGCCTCGACTACCGCTTCCCCTCGAACTACACTGTGGATCACAGAACCTGAAATCGGGATCACCTCGAGGTTCTCTGCGAATTCGTTGTATCCCTCCACTCAGCCAATCAGCATCAGCCACACTATCTCTTGCCGGAATCGTAGATTACTCACTGGACCCTTCGGCACTAACCGATACATCGCGGTCGAATGCTTCGGCCAATCACCACCATTATCAGACTGTTCGTGCATCTGCCTTCCTCGCCGCCTCCGCCTCCCGAATCGCCTCCTTCAACTGCCGCTCAAGCTCCTCTATCTGCATCTCCCCGTCTCTCAACCAGGCATCGTCCACCTCCTTGGTCGGGCTCTCGATCTTCTCCACGATCTTGTCAAATGCCGACTCATTAGAAACCGCCCGCTGATACCAGTACATTACGTCCTCATTGGGAAAATGCATCGGCGGATCGCCACCAGCCCGAACCTGCGCCACCTTCCGCTTCGCCCACTGGATCTGCTCCGCAAAACTCATCGCCGCATCACCACACGTCGCTCCCTTGGTGATACTCGGAACCGTATATCCCGGAATTAGTTCCTTCTTCTCAGGCGGGGTCAATAGAACTGACCTCGACAGAAAATCACTGGGATTCTTAGCCTTGTTCCACTCTGCCCACTTTTCCTCAATTTCCAAGTCCCTGGCCGCCCGAACCGCTGCCTCTCGCGCTTCCATGCCCTGTAACTTCAAATCCTCCCGGAGCTTTTTAAACTCCGCGAACCTGCCTATATCCTTGGCATGCTTCCGTAAAGTTGTGCCTATGGGTATTTTTCTCATATCAAAATAATCTCCTATCCATACAACCTAGACAATATCACCATCCATTCTTGGACATCCCGTTACGCGTACACGTACACGCGAGGTAATTTTTTAACAAAATTTTTTTTATCGGGAATCCGGGGGTAACGTACCACCCTAGCCAGTCGGGCCGCCGGGGTCCGGGAAAGATCCTGGCCGAAGGGGCCCCAGGGGGGGGGCAAATTCTAGCGAGACCGTTTGATGACCTCGCCCGGATTGGCTTGACTGTCAGCCGACCTCCCTCATGATCTCAACCGCTTTTGTAAGATCACGTTCCGCATAGACCTGTGTCACATCGGCCGATGCATGCCCGAGGATGACTTGGGCAGCTTCCAGACCGTAGCGTTTCCGAATCTCCGTGCCGGCGGAGTGGCGCAGACGATTCGGTGACCATCGATGGTCTGATTGCCACTGGTCGAGTTCAGCGAGTTGTTTTTCAGTAAGCCGTTCTTGAAATTGCTTTACGCTTTCACCATCGCGACGGCAAAGCGGTTCTGCAACGGGAAAAGCAGAATCGCACGCTCGGTGAATGGCACGCCGGTAACTCTCCGTTATGTACTTCTCGCCGGCCGTTCGCTTCGGCATCTTCTTTCGGTTCGATCCTGGTTTGTTTCCGCAAGACAAAGGTGTCTGGCGGTTCGCGTGTTGTGCCGCCCGTCGCTTCTTCTCGGAGTCGATTGGTCGGAAGCAATAAGATTCTTTGTCCCGGAGCAAGTACGACCGCAAGATGTCCTGGCCTTTTGGCCCGATCGGGATGATGCGTTCCCGGCCGTGATGCTCCGTCTTGTGCGTGTCTGGCCGGTACAGCCAGACATCGCTGGACATATCGACATCACATGGTCGGAGATTGCAGACGTCTTGGGGACGGCAGCCGGTGATGCGCTGAAGGCGGATCATATCGGCCACTATGGGTGTCAGATGGGGCAAAGTGGCTTGGACAGTCGCGTCGTCCACGGGTTGCACTGGATCTGGTTCACGGGCCTCTGAACGGCCTTTCCGCAAGCCAGAAACCGCCATCAGACCATGATACATGTCAGGCCGTACTAGCTCGTTTTCCACTGCCCATTTGAAACAGCGGCGAATCCTACCAATCGACTTATTGACGTAGCCACGACTCCAGCCATTGTCGATCATGCGTTGCCGAACGGCCTTCAATGCCAAGGGACCGAAGTCATTGGCGTTGGTGCGGCCGTATAATTCGCGAACGATTTTCAACGCTTCCTTGATGCAACCGTATTCGCGAGTAACTTCGCCGTTTTTTCGGTAGTACCGTTCAGCAAATTTGCGGTAGGCGTTGATGACCTCAACCACCGAGCTTTCGATTTCGCTATGGAGTCGCCGGCCGTTGGCCAGGAATTCGGCAATTAGGCGGTCATATTCAGCTTTGCTGGCCGCTTTGTTCCATTTTCCGAGATAGATATCTTGGCCGTTGATTGTCACGACGGCCTGCCCTGTGGGCTTGTGGCGACGGTAGGATGGGACGCGAGAAGATGAAGATTTTGGCATGGCGTGCGACCTCCATTTCACCGAATCCGGTAGTTTACCGGATTTCGTGGAAATTTTAGGCCGCACTGCCGACCACCGGCAGGTAATCTAAGACATGATTTCGGCGGGACTTAGCAAAAATAGCGGGGACAGGATTCGAACCTGCGACCTCGAGGTTATGAGCCTCGCGAGCTACCGGGCTGCTCCACCCCGCGATAGAGGATAT
>JAFGTN010000225.1 GCA_016934075.1 Pirellulales bacterium | reverse complement strand
AGTGACTGCTCGAATCCTAAGATACTGTTGTAGGCCCTTTTGTGATCAAATGCCAGCGACCATTGCGAGTGGTAAATCCACGCGTTGGCACACGGCCGGGAACCGATGTACAAAGATTCGTTGTCGCGGGAAAATCCCATGTACTGCTTGAAGGCTGCGTTGAACTTGGGCTGTTCGAAAAACGCCGAACCATCACGTTTATCACCGGCCCGCAACGCCCAGGTGGCCGTACACACGTGCCCACCACAGGCCAGGCATTCGGCCATGTCCAACTCGACGGAGCGAGGTTCGTCGGGCAGTCTGATTTTTCCCTTGGAATCCTTGAGCCAGTCGGTCGACAGGGTTACGGCGCCGATAGCCGTGCCTTCCTTGAGATGTCGTACTTTGGTGATTAAATTGCCGTCGAGCTCTTGCGGCATATCGTGGCTCTCGGCGATTCCCAGATCGATGTAGTCACCAGCGTCGGGCAAGAGCCGTGTACGATCTTTACGCCACATGGCCGGAGAATCTTCATACGTTACCAGCACCGCGCCTTGTTTCTTCTTATGCACATAAGCCCGCATCTCGCGCAACCGCCGTCCCATCAGATCGATGCGGAAACGGATCCATTCCTGCCAAAGCGGATTTTTGGTGGCCATGTGTGGCGGAATTCGTACGTGGCGGAAGTGTGGCAAGCCGAAACGGTCCAGTGGATTCGGATTGTTTTCCGTGAGGAATTGTCTAAAGGCGGCAGTGCATTTATCGCAGTAGCATTCGTAGCTGGTACCGTCGAATTCCACGCCGTCCATATCGGCGTCGATCAGGCAGTGGTCCATGACACGCTGCAAGTATGCCATGAACTCGTCGTGAATGGGGCACGCTTTCCATCGCCAGGTATCGTTACCATAGGTCTGCAGGCGGCCTTCCGGGTCGCGTTGGATCCAGTCCTTCAGGTTGGGTACCTCGTCGAGCATGGTCTCGTAGATCACGGTGCTGAATTGGTGGTAGCCCAAGACGCGAATGCCGAGGGCGTGGGCGCGACGCGTGAAGTCGGCGGCGCGATCCATTTCATCCGACTCAGCCTTCAATCCGAAACCTTTGTAAAAATGCGTGGTCACGAGGTTCACGCCTGCGGCGGCAAGCTTATCGAGAATTTCATCGCTATGCATGCGGTCGTACCAACGGCGGACCCAATGGCCGGTGACTCGACCGTCGCCGATGCCCGCCCCGAATCCACCGCGACGATAAAGGGCCATCGGCTCCCACAGCGCCCAGACCCAACGCAACTTGCCCGGCGCAATCCAGTCGGGCATGGTGCATTCCGAGGAGGACGGTTGTGGATTGTCCGAATGTGCCGTGTCGCTTGCCAACAACGGCAAGCGAAGAACGGAAGCACCAAGAGCAGCCATCACCGAACTTCGTAAAAGATCCCTTCGGCTGAATTGGATTGTGTGCATTTTAGAATTCCCATTACTGTCTACATATGCCATGCTTCTACTTAGACCTTAGACCTAATAAAATCGAATGACTCGAAGCTCATTTCGTGTACGACCAACCGCGGGGGCAGTTGCAGCAGGAATCGTACCGTTTCGGCGATATCTTCCGACTGCATGAACTTATCCAAAGGCACCTTGCGTCCGGCCCAGAAGTCGGTTGCGGTGGCGCCGGGATTCAATGTTGTTACGCGCACGTTTTTTGAAACCGTCTGCAACGCCATGCATTGTCCGAACATATCCAAAGCCGCCTTGGCCGCGCAATAGATGGGCGAGTTGGGGTTGGCCCGTTTTCCGGCCATCGATGAGAAGTTCACAATCAACCCGCCGCGGTCCGCATCAACTCGCGAGAGAAAATGCTTCGAGCACAAAAAACTGCCCATCATGTTCACGTCGAAGACCTTTTGGTAGTCGGCCAGGTCCATTTCGGCGATGGGACCGGGCACGCTCAGGCCGGGAATGTTCAACAGTACATCCGCGCCGCCCAATTCCCGTTGGACACTATCGAAGAAATTGCTGACCTGATCTTCCCGGGTGACATCGGCCGCCTGGGCGAATATGCGTACGTCGTTTCGTCGCAGTTCGTTTGCACAGGCCTCCAGAGCGTCGCTGTCGAGGCTGTTCAGAGCGACGGTGGCCCCTTCGGCGACAAGCATCTTGGCAATGGCCCGTCCCATGCCGCGTCCCGCGCCGGTAACAATAACGGTTAGTTC
The DNA here is from genome assembly GCA_016934075.1 of Pirellulales bacterium. Taxonomy (GTDB): domain Bacteria; phylum Planctomycetota; class Planctomycetia; order Pirellulales; family Thermoguttaceae; genus JAFGTN01. The sequence goes on along the minus strand of JAFGTN010000225.1, from coordinate 3,047 downwards.
ATTCAGTTTAGGCATTTACGATTCTCCCTGCCGTGGGTTTGCATCTTGTGTTGCCGGAAATTATAGTCTTGTGCTTGGGTGTAGACAACAAATATTTGTGTAAATCGGGTGTAATTTATGATATTGAATAAATCCGAAAAAGGATCATACAAATCCACGTTGTTTTGTCCATGGAAACGGGTACACATGCGTGTAGAATATGATTCTACTTTGTGGTTCCTGGTTTTCGTTCACCTTCCCAAAAATAACTATCATTGGATTGATTCATGAGAGTCTCTTGTAGTGTATTGATCGTGTTCTTGATTGCCATGGCAAGTATGGAAATGTCCGGTGCTGCCTGGTCGGCTGAAGACATAAAAGCTACACCAGAGCCGATCGCCCCTATCAAAGCTCCATTTCCCATGCCTCAGTTGACTCGGCCTGTGTTTCCCGCACTGGTAGAGGATATTCGCGACCATGGCGCGATTGGAGACGGCAAGACACTTTGCACCAAAGCTTTTGCCAAAGCCATCGAAACCTGTGCCCGCCAGGGTGGAGGCCGGGTTCTGATTCCCAAGGGCGTTTGGCTGACCGGCCCCATCCACCTGAAGAGCAATATCGAACTGCGAATGAGCGAAGGAGCCGAAGTGCGTTTCAGCCAGCGCTACGAGCATTACCTGCCCGTGGTTTTGATCCAGCGCGGCGGGGTGCAATGCTATAACTACTCTCCATTGATCTATGCTATCGACTGCGAGAATATCGCTGTTACCGGACCGGGGACACTCGACGGTCAAGGTCGGGCGTGGTGGGAGTTTAAGAATCACCAGCCGGGTATGGACAGGTTGTTCGCAGCTCCGGCCAAGGGCATCCCCATAAAAAAACGCGTCTTCGGGACCGTCGAAGACGGGGTGCGTCCGCCGTTTCTTCAATTTTTTCGTTGCAAGAACATACTCCTTGAGGGATTTACGATCAAGGAAAGCCCCTCCTGGTGTTTGCATCCCGTGTATTGCGAGAACGTGATTGTACGCAAGCTCCGCGTATTGACCGAGGGTGCTCCCAACGGTGATGGGATAGATCCCGATTCCTGCAAAAACTTCCTGATCGAGCACTGCTATTTCGCCAACGGCGACGATTGCGTCATTTTGAAGGCGGGCCGAGATGAAGAGGCCTGGCAAATTGGCATCCCCTGCGAAAACATCGTGGTTCGCCACTGCCATATGAAAACCGGCCACGCCGGATTCGGCATCGGTAGCGAAATGTCGGCCGGCGTGCGGAACGTCTTCGTCCACGACTGCCATTTGGAGGCCACGCATACCGGAGTAAACCTGAAATCCAAACGTGGCCGAGGTGGTGTCGTGGAAAACGTATGGTTGGAAAATATTCACATAGGAAAAAAGATTCCATCCGATCAATCGTCCAATCATTTTGCCGATTCCTCGCCTCAAAGAGCCATCCGCATCTCGCTCTACTATGGTGAATGGGATACCGCCACGAAAGCCGCCCCGGTCTTCCGCAACCTCTATTTCCGCAATATCACCGGCTACGGTTCTCCTTACGCGATGGAGATTCGTGGGCTGCGCGAAAGCCCCATCAAAAATGTCCAATTCCATAACGTGAAATTAACCGCACAAAAAGGGCTTGTCATTACCGATGCCAAGGGACTAACATTCAAGAACTTCCAGGTACATTTGCAGGAGCCGTGATTTTTTCGGAATCGCTAAAATCGGCTTCGAAGGTACTTCAGGTGTGGCACGCCCAGAATGGGCGTGAAGGATGGTGACTGGGTGCGGACATGCCCTTTTCCACGCCCATTCTGGGCGTGCCACACATAGTTGATAATATATCTAAATCTTTTTGATTAGTTTACCAGGCCGTAAGTAACGAGATATATATGTTCGGATTTCATTGGGCCGATATCGCTGTGCTGACAGTCTACCTGTTGGGCACCACCGCCATCGGTGCCTGGCTGGCCACGCGCATACACGATATGGGCGATTTCTTCATGCCCCGCCGCTTTGGCAAAGCCATGCTGATCATGCACAGTTTCGGCACCGGAACGCACAGTGACCAGGCCGTGATAGTGGCCTCAAAAAGTTTTACCAGCGGGCTATCGGGAATCTGGTACCAGTGGCAATGGCTTTTCGTCACGCCATTCTATTGGCTGGTTGCCGCCGTGCTACGCCGCACTCGCGCCATTACAATCGCCGATATGGTTGCCTTCCGCTTCGGCACTTCGGTTTCGCTACTTTACACGGCAGTGGCCTGCGCCCACCTGGTCGTGGCCATGGGAGTGATCCTAAAGGGCTCGGGCGCGGTCTTGGCCGCCGCCAGTAACGACCTGCTTCCGGCCAACGTGGCGATCGCAGTTATGACCGTTATGTTCGTGGCATATGGAATCAGCGGAGGCCTGGCCGCGGCCATCGTCACCGATTTCATCCAGGGACTGCTAACCGTTTTTTTCTCGTTCCTGCTATTGCCATATGTCTTGCACGCCGTGGGAGGGATGCAGGGTCTGCGCGAGGCCGTGGCCGATCCGTCCATGTTCTCGCTAGTTGCCCCGGGAGAAATCAGCGTGTTTTACGTAGCTGTCATTTCTCTGAATGCCCTGGTCGGGTCGATCGTGATGCCCAACATGATGGGCGTTTGCGGATCCAGTAAAACCGAACTCGACAGCCGCGTGGGCATGATGGGCGGAAATTTCGTTAAACGCATCTGCACGATGGCGTGGTGCCTGACAGGCCTGGCCGCGGTTGCGTACTTCGCCGGAAAAGACATCGATCCAGATCAAATATTCGGCATGATGGCACGCGAGTTCCTGCCCAACATTTCGCCCGGCCTACTTGGGCTTTTTATCGCCGCCATGATCGCAACCGTCATGAGTACTTGCGACTCGATGATGATTAACTGTTCGGCTTTGTTGACCGAGAACCTCTACAAAAAAGTTTGTACCAATCGCTCCGAACGACACTACATCTGGTTCGGTCGTGTCGCGGCCGGAGGCGTGGTGCTTGCCGGCTTGCTGCTGGCCTATCGGCTGCCCAATGTGGTTACGGGCATCGAAACACTTT
>JAFGTN010000224.1 GCA_016934075.1 Pirellulales bacterium | reverse complement strand
GGATAGAGGATAGAGGGCAGAGGGCAGAGGGCAGAGGGCAGAGGGCAGGAATGAAGAAATCAGAATGAGGAAAGAATTTAGAGTGAATCAATACATAATGCCAACAACAATACTAACCCGAAGCGCAAGCGAAGGGCGGGAAACAAGTAAACTCCCGCACCTCCCTTCGCTTGCGCTTCGGGTTAGTATTGCTGTCCATAAGACTGGAATCTGAAAACTGATAACTGATAACAGACACATCACATAATGCCCCATTTCGATACCATAATCTCGATACTGCTCGCACTGGCCTGGCTTTTGCCGTTGGCTTCGTTCATGATAATCGTGTTCTCGGGTCGGCGGCTGGGCAAAAACGGCGTGGGCGCCGGATACCTTGCCACGGGGGCTATTGGCATCGCCTGTGTTCTTTCCATAATCGCCATGCTCACTTGGCTGTCGCAGCACTATCCGCCGGTCACCGTGCACGATGAACATGCCGCATTCGTTGCCGTGGATGAACATGCTCAACCCAACCATGTCTCGATTCAGGAAAAAGAACTCGCAGATAAGCAGCACGACCAGAAAGTCGTAACCCGCCACTTTTATACACTCTGTGAGTTCGGTTCGCTGCAAGTCAATATCGATTTTTACATCGACGCGTTGACGATCGTGATGTTCGTCATGGTCACGCTGGTGGCAACCTGTATCCACATCTACTCCTTCGGCTATATGCACGAAGAGTTGAAAGACGTGACCGATCCGCTGGTCAAACTCGAAGACGGCAGCAACCTCAAGCGTCGCGGGCGGTTCTTCCGTTTCTATCAGTACTTTTCGCTATTCTGTTTCAGCATGCTGGGATTGGTCATAGCCGGCAACATCGCCATGGTCTTCGTATTCTGGGAACTGGTGGGCATCTGTTCGTATCTGCTGATCGGTTTCTACATCGAGCGGAAGTCAGCCTCCAACGCTGCCAACAAGGCCTTCATCGTCAACCGCGTGGGCGACTTCGGGATGCTGGTCGGGATGATGGTTATCTGGTCGACTTTGGGTACGTTCTCGTTCGCCGACATTTTTGAACAGGTCCGTCCAGAGCATCACGACCAGCCCGTCGCAAAAGCATCTTATGCCGGCGATCATGAAACGGACGAACATGCCGACATTACAAATGCCCTGATTGTCCCCGACGGAATGGTGAAATTCGACGCCCGCGATGAGATCGAACAAATCATCCTGGCCGCGCCCTCGACGGAAGCGGCAGCGGCCGAGGTGCAACGTAAGATTCCCGAGTGGCGCGATCAAGGCTATGGCTATTGGCTATTGGTGTTGGCCGGGTTGGGGATTTTCTGTGGCTGCGTGGGCAAGAGTGCCCAGTTCCCGCTGCACGTCTGGTTGCCCGACGCCATGGAAGGGCCCACGCCCGTCAGCGCATTGATCCACGCCGCCACAATGGTCGCCGCCGGTGTCTACCTGGTGGGCCGCTTCTATCCGGTCTTCGCGCCCGAGGTCCTGCTGGTGATTGCCTACGTTGGTTGTTTTACGCTTTTCATGGCTGCCACAATCGCCATCACGGCCACCGACATCAAACGCGTACTGGCTTATTCGACCGTCAGCCAACTCGGCTACATGACCCTGTCGTTGGGCATCGGCGGTTGGGTGGCCGGGCTGTTCCACCTGATCACGCACGCCTTTTTCAAATCACTCCTGTTCCTCTGCAGCGGCTCGGTAATCCACGCCTGCGGCACAAACGAGATGCCCGAAATGGGCGGTCTGAGGCGCAAGATGCCCTGGACGGCCGCCACCACCATGATCGGCTGCCTTGCCATCTCTGGAGCGGGAATCCCTTTATTGTTTGGATTAAGCGGCTATCACTCCAAAGACTCGATCCTGGCCCAGGCATTTTTGTTCCGTTCGCACAACCCCTTGCACGGTGACATTTTCTTTTGGGCGGCCACTATCGGCGCGGCCTTAACCGCGACCTACATGTTCCGCCTCTGGTTCATGACCTTCTGGGGGAAAACACGTAGCGAAAAGGTCGAAGCACACGCCCACGAATCGCCGCGTGTGATGGTCGCTCCGCTGGTCGTGCTGGCCGTGTTCGCCGTGATCGCCGGCTGGAACATCCCCTTTACGAATATCGGCGCCGCGCCGCTGATCGAACAAGCCATGCCGGCCGGAATCGAAGCCGGAATCGCCACTGAAGCCATTCACGTACCAGCCGAGCACCTTTCGCACGCCGACGATGTACACGTGCCCGTCTCGCTGACCGCCTTTACCATGGCCGTGTCGGGCTTCATCATCGCCCTGGCCTTTTACGGTAAGCACTATTTCAATCCTGGTGACGTCAGCCGCATGTTCGCGCCGGTGTATAAATTCCTGTTCAACAAGTGGTACTTCGACGAGCTATACCAGATTGTCTTCGTGCGTCCCACCTTGTGGTTGTCGCGCATGGTGGCCGGTATCGACCGCAACATGATCGACTGGTTTATCGATTCAACGGCCCGTGTTGCCCGTGGCGTTTCGCGGATAGACGCCTGGATCGACCGCTATGTGATCGACGGCCTGGTAGACGGTATCGCCAGTTACACATACCGAACCGGTCTCTGGCTGCGCACCCTGCAAACCGGCAGCCTGCGCCAATACGTGACATTCATAGTCATCGGCACCGTGGCTTTGTTTATTATCGTCAGCATCTACTGGAACATAGCAATTGCGGGCCACTGACAACAAAACAAATAATGATCAATGTCCAATGATCAATGATCAATATTCAATGATCCTATAATTTGAAACCTTATTAAGCCATAAAAATGGATATCCTTAATCAACCAATAGTAATCCTAAGCCTGGTCATTTTCGCTCCGGCCGCCGGGGCCTTGGCTATATGTTTCTTGCCAAAGAGCAAGCCCGAGTTAGCGAAGCTGATGGCTTTCTTCACCACCTTTGGCGTTTTCCTTGTTACAGCCTGGATAGCTATCCCCGCTGGAACAGGAAACGATAGCGTGCGTTTCGCGCTCGACACGGGCCAGATGCAGCACGCATTCAGCATCGACTGGATCCCGTCGTTCAACATCTATTACTGTCTTGGCATCGACGGCATCAGTTTCCCGCTGATCGTGCTCACCTCGTTCTTGAGCATGTTGGCCATGGCCGCTAGCTGGAACATCGGCAAACACGTCAAGGCCTACTGCATCCTCTTCCTGCTATTGGAAACAGGCATGTTGGGCGTGTTCATGGCCTTGGACTTTTTTCTGTTCTATGTGCTGTGGGAAGTCATGCTGCTGCCGATGTACTTCTTGATCGGAGTCTGGGGTGGTCCACGTCGCGAATATGCCGCCATCAAGTTCTTTCTCTACACGCTCGTGGGCAGCGTCTTGATGCTGATAGCCTTGTTGATGCTCTACTTTAACAGCGACCTGACTTTACTGCGCGGGCTCGACACCAAACGTATCGAGGCGTTACATCTCGACACACAAACCGTCGAAGAGGCTTTCGGCATCCAGCCACCCACGGAGCCCATGAGGACGTTCAACCTGCTGGCACTGGCCGAGATGGGCCGCTTGCCCGACTCGCCCTTCGACAAGGAGCTTTTGTGGGGCAAGTCGATCCAATGGTGGGCCTTTTTACTGTTGTTCGTGGGATTCTTGATAAAAGTGCCGGCCGTGCCATTGCACACCTGGTTGCCCGACGCGCACGTCGAGGCCCCAACTCCCATCTCCATGATCCTTGCCGGAGTGCTCTTGAAAATGGGCGGGTACGGTATAATTCGCATCTGCTACCCAATCTGTCCCGAAGCGGCCTACGAACTGGCCTGGCTGGTTTGCACGCTGGGCGTGTTGAGCATGGTCTACGGTGCCTTCGCCGCTCTTGCCCAAAAGGACTTCAAACGCCTGGTAGCCTACAGCTCGGTCAGCCACATGGGCTACGTCGTGCTGGGCTTGGGTGTCTGGTCGATCACGGCCGGCAATATGATGCAAACCGACTATTGGAAGATGGGCATGAACGGGGCCATGTTCCAGATGATCGCGCACGGTATCAGCTCGGCCGGCATGTTCTTCCTCGTCGGCGTGGTCTACGATCGGGTACACCATCGCAACCTCGATCAGTTCGGCGGGCTGTTTGCTAAAATGCCGGTTTACAGCGGAATTTCCATGGGCATCTTCTTCGCCGCACTGGGTCTGCCCGGATTGTGTGGATTTATCGGCGAGGTGCTCGTGGTACTTTCCGTTTGGAACTACAGCATGGTGCTGGCCATAATTTCAGCGGGCGTGGTCGTGCTCACCGCCGCTTATATCCTCTGGACCCTGCAACGTGTGTACCTGGGGCCCGAATACAAGGGACCACACGGCGAGGCCCTCGAACGCATCACCCCGCGTGAACTTTCCATCGCCGCCCCGCTGCTGGCCCTGGCAATCATCCTGGGTGTTTACCCGCAATCACTATTCAACTATATGGCACCCAGCGTGAACCAGACTGTCGATAACCTGGCCGTTTGGATGGAAGATGTTAAGCAACCGCGGCTGATAGAAGACGATAGAGGACAGAGGACAGAGGACAGAGGGGAGGGAATTTGATAGCCGTGAACTTCCACGAACTTGTACAACATGTTTTCGACGACACGCTCGCCATCTCACTACCGGCCTTTCGGCCGGAGATGGTCCTATGCGCCACGATTGTTGCTCTGTTGCTGGTACGCATGATCGTGCCCCGCTGGCTCTCGGGACCTACGATCCTCACTCTCACGGGTTGCTCGCTGGCAATGTGGCTGTTGGCTCCTTGGCGTTATTTTTGCCACTTTTTTGCCGATGGAACCGATACATTCGCGGGTGAAACCTTCACGGGCATGCTGCAAGTCGACGGCTTCGGCGTGTTCATGCGGGCTTTGCTGATAGCATTCGTGATCCTCTTCGTAATTTTCACTCGTATCACCCGCTTCCCGCACCGGTTGGACACGGCCGAATTTTTCGTGCTCGTGCTTGGCGCCACGGTGGGCATGTGCTTGATGGTCTCGGCCAACCACATGATGATCGTCTTCCTGGGCGTAGAGATGGCCAGTGTGCCCTCGTACATTCTCGCCGGTATGATGAAGGAAAACCGCCGGGCCAGCGAAGCTGCCCTGAAATACTCCGTCTACGGCGCCGCCGCGGCCGGTATCATGATATATGGAATCAGTCTACTGTGTGGAACCTTGGGCACGGCCCAGCTACCGGCAATGGCCGCCGCACTTGCCGAGTTGCTGCAAACTCCAACCGCATCGAGCAGCTACATGATACTCGTACTCGGTGGACTGATGCTGACCGTGGGAGTGGCATTCAAGCTCTCGGCCGTACCCTTCCACTTCTGGGCACCCGACGTATTTGAAGGCGCTCCTGCCGAGATCGCCGCTTTTTTGTCTATCGCCTCAAAGGCCGCCGCCTTAGGGCTCCTGGTCCGACTGGCCATAGGTCTGGGCTACTCGCCCGAGCCCGAAGCGCTAGCCACCCTGGCCCCGGTGCGAACCTTTATCGTGGCCACTATCGGCGTGATGGCCGCCGTTACTTGTACATTCGGCAACCTGGCTGCCTATGGGCAAATCAGTATGAAACGTCTGCTGGCCTATTCGACCATCGCGCACGCCGGATACATGATGATGCCCG
>JAFGTN010000223.1 GCA_016934075.1 Pirellulales bacterium | reverse complement strand
GTACGAACGAACAAACAATTTATCTAATTATGAAAGGGCATATCAAATAAGTTTAGGTAAAACCCGCACACCTTTATTCCCTTCATGACCCACCAATCAAATTACAATGTAATTGCCCGTTAAGGTTATCCATTAAGATTAAGGACTAAGGTTAAGCAGTTCGGGTCTAGGGAGCCATCCACAGTAAATCCCATTCCTGATACCCCCATAAAACAAAAGCCGTTAGACGCGAATCTGAGCCCTTACGGAGTCAGTTGATTCTACGAGGGCTTTTGTTGTTTCTTGGGGTGTCTCTGCTTATGTCTCTTGATTACCCCTTCATGCTCCATGCAATGGTGGTTGGCAAATCAATCGAGTTATACGAGATTGGCATTTGACAACCAAATAAAGATAATCTTCATTATTATATATGGGTCTGGCTCATGTATTGAGAAATAGACGTTGACCTAACTATAATGATGGCATGGGTCGGGGCTTAGCTTTTAGCAGGTTTTAACTTGCAGCTTCGCCCTCCCAACTTATGGACTGCCTCGATTCAAGCTCAATAACGGCACTCCGCGGCCGCTTCGGCAAAGACGCGCAGATTTTCCACCGGTGCGTCGAAGAAGTGGTCCGAGGCCGAAAGTATATAACCACCGTCGATGCCGAAACCCTCGAAGAGACGGACAACCTCGTCGCGAATTTGTTTAGGCGTACCGGATGTTAAGACGTTGTACTGGTCCATACCGCCTATCATGGCAATGCGGCCACCGAACGCGCGACGGACCTCTTCGGGAACGGTGATGTTGCCGCCGCAGCCGGGCGGGGTCAAGGTTTCCGAGGCGTCGGTTTCATTCTCTATGATCTGGTCGAGAATATGCATCATGCCGCCGCATGTGTGATAGGTCGTTTTCAAACCCACGGCGTGAACCGCGCGGTGCATTTCGCGATCGTAGGGCATGCAGAACTCTCGGTGCATCTTGGGCGAAACGACCGTGTCACTGCCGGCTCCGCCCCCTGTTTCTATAAGGTCGAATTTGGCCCCGGCCAATGACTCTTCGATGAAACGCAGCTTCTTTTCGAGCAAGACTTTGAGCAGACGGTGCACCCAATCGGCGTTTTCGAAGGTTTCCAGAATCAAATCCTGTACATCCATCAGGCAGCAAGCATGTTGCCAGCATCCGGCCTGATCGCCCCACACGAAACCGCGCAATATGCCCGAGTCGCCGATAAGATCGTATTGGCGGGCGATGGCTTCCTTATCCAACGAGGCCACGGGCATGTATTTTTCGATCAGGTCGACGTCTTCGTGTCGTTTGATGAGGTATTCGGTAATCCAGGTGGTTTTGCGGTCGGCGCCCGTCTTATAGGTCATTTCGCCCTCGGGCGTGACGATGCGGTGGTGGACGACTTTATTGTCGGGATCGTCATCGACCACGGTGATTTCGTCCTGCCATTGGGGTGAAGTGGGAACGTATTTTTCGGCGTTGGGAATCCAGAACTGCCCCATGGCCTCGAAATACTGAATGGCGGCGTCCAGGCCGGTTTGTCGAAATGCATCCAGAGCGTCGCAACCGCCCATGTATTGGTCGAGATGGTACTGCTGCCACTGATGGATCGTAACCGGCAGCCGATCGGGCTTGCCGCGTTCGAGAGCACAAAGCATCCGCTCTTTGCCGTTCATGCGATTATCCTTTGCATTATTCTGTCGGGCGCTTCCGCACCAGTATTTTTTTCCGACGCGGGCTGTTTGTCAACAGTTCCAACGCCGGCCCGCAGCCGGATCGATCCCTTTTTGCCGCTGGGGAAGGCCATGATGTTAAGATTTTATCTCTTTTTGGCAACAATAGGGTCAATAGATTTGGAATCGTTCCCTTTTTGTTCGTTATCAGCCTTCTTTGCCGCTGCCATTACGAAAACCATAGTACACTATGAAGAGCATAAAAGGGACGGATATGCCACCACTCAAAACCAAGTAATGTGCATCCCAGATATTGAATATGATCAAGGTAAAGCAAAATTCCTGGACTGACAATTGCCAGTAGCGATAAACACCCAATCATGTAATTGGGAGTTATGCGAGTTATAATCGCTATTATGGCGAATGCGATCCATAATATGAATATGGTTGCGCATATGACTTCTCCAATATACAGTGCTGCAATACAAGGCTCTTGATGTCTACAACTTCCCAAAAGAAATGGGATGAGATTAAAAATGGCGGCACACGCGCAAGAGATAATACCCTCAGTTTTTGGCCCTTTGTACCGAAATAGGAAAAGGAGACAAGAGAAATAGCCTACGAGCAGTGCAAGCCTAAGTACTATAGCGAAGCCTAAGCCGACAAAGAAGGAGCAAACTCCCATGATCGTTGTGATAAGCGACAACCATATCCAAACGGAAATCTTTTTATTCACAATCTATTCTTTCCGACGTTTAGTTTGTATAGGATGGCGATGCTAGCCCTGTCACCCGCGACGGGATGAATGCAGTAGGCCGTCATCTGTTCGCGGGCGGCCGGGCTAACAATTTTAGGTCTTCACGGAATTTAGTGAATAAAAATGGTATTGTCGTGCTCCGCACGAAGATTTTTAAGGCATGGGCTAACAAAAGTATGAAAAAGAAGCTCCTCGGACTATGGAATATCCGAGGAGCCTTGACAGAATATACTTCCGTCAGCATCTGGTTATTCCTTGGTAGGTTGCTCCTCAGCTACATAAGTAGGAATCCCCGGATCAAGATATTGGGGCATGAGGTATTGAACAATGGCAAGCATGAATACTCCATTATTCCGCTATTCCGCCTAAAGGCGGTACTACAAACGGGCATCTAGTTGACTCTGACAGCGGAAAACCTTTATGATGAGGGGGTTACGAATGAAAACTATTCATGCTTTCACATAAGATGGCAGGTGGTGACAGTGAAACTCAAGTCGCAAGATGATGTTCGGGGGTTTACACTGGTCGAGTTGTTGGTTGTGATCGCTATCATCGGGATATTGATCGCGCTTCTGCTGCCGGCCGTGCAGGCTGCCCGCGAGGCGGCACGGCGGATGCAGTGTTCCAACAACCTCAAGCAGATCGCGTTGGCATTGCACAACTACCACGGTTCGCACAAGGTGTTTCCGTCCGGCTGCCCTTTCAAGAGCGGCGGCAGTGTATCCTTGGGCTGGCACCATGACATTCTGCCGTACATCGAGCAGGGAGGAAGCCACGAGAGATTGCAGGACGGCTGGGTGTCTATGCTGGCGCCTGTGGCCTATGTTTGTCCCAGCGAGGTCAATACCCTCGACGAGTATGACCATAAATCACCGGGCACATGCTATATCGGCGTTACCGGGGCGGGAAAGAATTCCAACGTCGAGACGCTGGAACTCGCCCATTGCGGCAATTACTATACCGACGGCATTCTCTATCCGGGAAGCAAAGTCAAGATCAGCGACATCACCGACGGCACACATGGCACGCTGCTGGTGGGCGAGCGGGAGTACATGATACGCGAATGGACCCGTGGCGCTTGGTGGGAAGGCAACACCACCAAAAAAACCAAGGTCTGCGTCTACTCGAGCAAAAATGTCCGCTGGCCGCTCAACAGCAAACCGCAAAACATAGGCTACTATCTGTTCGACCCGAATGTTCCTGCCGGCATGCCGAAAACGTTGCTGTTCAATGATATCATGTTCGGCAGTCTGCATCCCGGGGGAGCACAATTCGGATTCGCCGACGGCAGCGTCAGCTTTCTATCCGAATCGATCGATTTTGAACTCTTTCAGGATCTGGCAACGATCAACGGCGGTGAGGTAAATCGATGGAGCCAGTAAAGCGCGCGGCGGGAACGTGTTTGGCAAATGGCTTAAGTTTGTGCACAGTGTGCCACTGCTGGCTTGTCCAGCAGTGTTTTTCACGGATCAGGCACTCCGCACTGCTGGACAAGCCAGCAGTGGCACACATTTCAAAACACGTTCTGAACAGTACGGTGAAGATTTCCTCCTTTACTTTTGCAACATGCGGCTTGCTGGTATTGGTTGTGGCGCTATCAGGCTGCGGTGATTCCGGGCCCGTCAAGTATCCGGTCAGTGGCGTGGTCTCGTACAACGGGCAGCCCCTACCGACTGGAAATGTCATGTTCGTACCCGAGGAAGGCGGACCCCCGGCCGTCTGTGCCATCGGAGCCGATGGGAGCTATAGTTTCGAAGCGATTGCCGGGCGTCATCGCGTGGGAGTGACGGCCATCCCCGAACCCCCGCCGGGCGCCAACGAGATGAACTACCGAGCTCCAAAGCCGCTCGTGCCGCCCAAGTTCGGTCGCCCCGACACATCCGGTATTTCGGTTGAAGTGCAAGAGGATAAGGAAAATAATATCGATATCAAATTGCCTTAGGCCGGATGGCTCGTATCATTCACGCACAATACTAACCCGAAGCGCAAGCGAGGAAAAAATAGGTTAAACGTCGCGATTCCTCGCTTGCGCTTCGGGTTAGTATGGTATGAACCGCAATCTGAGTGCCATTCAAATGGGGATATAATGAAGCCAACCACTTTAAACTCTACAAGACGAAAGGTGTAGAAATGTTCAAGATATCCAAGTATTCACATGTCCGTTTCAACTTGATTCTGCTACCGGCTCTTTTTGTTTTGTGTCACGGTGCATGGAGTCTTGCAGCGGCCGCGGGTAATGGTGAAACAAATAAAGGAGCGGATTCCACCGCGTCGATCTCATCGGCGAAGAAAGAAAAAATTCCGGTCGGTATTCAGCTTTACGCGGTACGAGGCGCTTTCGCCAAGGACGTGACCGGCACGTTGAGGAAGCTTGCCGAGATGGGTTACGAAGGCGTGGAGTTCTGGGGCTACGGAGGCGGCCCCAACGTTTTCAAGAACTGGACCGCCGAGCGGTTGAGAAAGGAACTGGACCGGGTCGGTCTCAAATGTTGCGGGATGCATCTGAAGACCGAGACGCTTATCGGTGACGCCTTTAATCGCACGGTCGAAATCAACAAGGTGCTGGGTAACAAGTACCTGATTATCGCCGCGGATAGGAAGAGAATGAGTTCTCCGGAGGCGATCGGCCAATTCGCGAAATTGTTGAACGATGCCGCGCGAAGGGCCAAGAAGCTGGGCATGCGGGTCGGCTATCACAGCCACGGCTTCGACATGAAGCAATTCGACGGCCGCACGGCCTGGGAGATCCTCTTCAGCCAGACCACGCCGGACGTGATCATGCAGCTCGACACGGGCAACTGCGCCTACGGCGGTGGCAATCCGAAAAGCATCTTGAAACAGTTTCCCAACCGTGCCACAACGCTGCATCTGAAGGAGTACCAGGGAGCTACGCTTACGGCCGACAACCGCCACTTCCTCGAAATCTTCCGCCTGGCGGAGACATCCCAAGGCACCCGATGGTACATAGTCGAACAGGGCGACGGGAAAGGTCTCGATTTCGATGTCCCAAGAAAGGCCCTTGAGGGGATTCGACGGATGGGGCGGGGAAATAAATGAATTTGACGGGGGGAAATGGCATTATCATTTCTGTCAATCGTTGGAAGCTCTCGGTTCATTAGCTATGCAGGCCTCGATAGTTTGACGTATTGTATGCCGGAGCTATCAGCCCGAGCGTACCAGAGAGTCGCCAGCAGATTGCCGTCGGGCAAAAGGGTGATCGATGGTTCACCGAAGGAGTAATCCGTCCAGTTGCTGAAATCGCTGGAAGTTCCGTTCCGCGTTGCACGTTCCGCGTGCCAGATGATCGCGTTGGCTTCGATGCCGAAATCGGTTTCAGTGGGCCGAGCCACCGCCAGCCATACACCGATCTCGCCGTGTTGTCGCTGATTATAGATAAATAGCGCGCGGCCGTCGGAAAGTGCCGCCAAAGCCGATGATTGTCCGCGTATGCCGGTCGAAGCGGTCGGGCTCCATGTAAGTCCGCCGTTTTGGGAAATAGCGTATGCATTGGGCAGGCCGGCCCCCGGAATTTCGTTGCTGTGCCAGGCCGCTCCCAAGAGCCGGCCGTCGCTCAACTCTATAACCCAGGCTTCAGCGGCGAATGAATTCTTGTCGGCAAAACGCAGCATGGAGGTTTGCGCCCATGTCTCGCCTTGGTCGCCACTGCTCAGGCACACCACTTGGTTGCGGTCGACCGTCACCGCGGAATCAAACGTGTTGTAGGGAGAGTAGCAGCAGACCCAGCGGCCGCTGCGCATGATACACATGGGGCCGGGCGCTTCGGCGCTGCCGGAAATCATCATGGGCACCAGTTTGGGTTCGGTCCAGGTCGCGCCCTCATCGGCCGATTGCGCAAAAACGAGTTCGTTCTGTTTTATCCCATTCGTGCTTTCGCACCAAAATTTTTCCCCAGGTTGTTCAATGGGAGTGCGCGAGCCGAAGAAAAACAGTGTGCCATCGGGAGCCAGGCTAATGGATCCGAAGATCGAATGCGAATGCTGTAAATCCGGCCATATCAAGCCTTGTTCATGCCACGTTGCGCCGCCGTCGGATGAACGTGAAATCTTGGGTTTGAAGCCGTTAACGCCTAAGGCGGGATGAACCATGTACGAGCAAAGCACTTCTCCACGAGACGTGACAACCACACGCGGACCGCAGGCGAGAGCCGTGGCAGAGCCCGGTTCACATTGCGTGACCAGCCCCTGCTGGAGTATTTCATATTGCATAGCGATGTATTCTCAAGCGGGGTTTATGGTACTTGTATCAATAGGTAGATGTAATTTGACTTATGTGGCTTCGGCTACTAAAGCTCTGCGGGCTTACTTAGCCTTCAATCGGTAGGTATCAAGAAGGATCTTCTGATCCACCACGCCGTAGGGGTCGTCACTGCCGAGGTGGGAAAACACCAGAATGCGACCGTCGGCAAGCTGCAGACCTTTGGGATAGTAGGCTGGAGCGGGAAGATTTTTGACCTTGTGCCATGTCTTCCCCTCATCGGCCGTCAAATGGTTTCCGTTGACATACAGGATCGGTCCCTCGCGGGTTGCGACCAGACTGGGCAAACCCAGGTTCGGAAAAGGCGACGGCCCGACCCACTTGGGCTTCCACGAGTTGCCGCATTTTTCCATCACCCCCTGCCAGTGCGTATGCGCTCGTTTGTGCATGGGCTTGTCGGCGTCCTGGGGCACGCAACGGCGGAACACCCAAAACAAATCGCCGTTGGGCAACTCGACCGCATCGCATTCCTCGCAGGACCAGCCTTTCCGATTCGCCTCGGGAATGACCTGAATCGGCTTGCCCCACGTCTTTCCGCTGTCATCGGAAACCATTAATAGCGGCTCCATCGTCTCGCCGAACTCCGACCACGGACGGTCGGCCGGACCACGAGAGATACCGCCTAGAAATATCGGACGGCCATCTCGCAACAGGTGGAGATTGATGGGGTAGGCCAAGAATTTGTCTGCCGGAAGATAGCATTCCATTTTGCCCCAAGTTTTCCCGTCATCGGTCGATCGCTGCACGAGTCCCGTACGTGGTACCTCCGC
Organism: Pirellulales bacterium; assembly: GCA_016934075.1. Lineage (GTDB taxonomy): Bacteria > Planctomycetota > Planctomycetia > Pirellulales > Thermoguttaceae > JAFGTN01. Next base: position 3,882 of record JAFGTN010000223.1, on the reverse strand, counting down.
ATCGTAGGGAAGATAGGCCCCATACAAGGACCGCAGCAACGTGCCGTCGGGCAAAGCCACACCACCATGGACCAAAGAATTGATCACGCCGCGAAAGGGAACCTCTGACACTTTGTTCCAGTTTGTACCGCCGTCGGTCGACCGCAAGTAAACGGTGCTCGAATTCAAGCCGGTCATGTCGCGTCTCGGATCGGCCAGGGCTGGCCAGCTCAGCTTCTTTTGGACAGCTAGTGGAGCCCGCGGTCGTCCTTCCTTGGGGCCGGTAGCCTGATAAAAACATACCATGATGCTATTGTCAGGCATGATCCAAGGGTAGACCCAGCAGGTAAAGCCGGGAGTTTCGGGCGAATGGTAAATCGTGCGACGCTGATAATCGACCGCTTCATAATCCAGTTTCTTCCCGGCGTCGGCCTTCGTATCGGCGCCCCACGCGTTACCGACCCAAACGCCACCTCTTAGCGCGATACTAAACAGAACAGCTGCCATAAGCGATAAGCTTTTTTTCATTGCAATGTTTCTTTGAAAGTGGTGGTTGTTTTATAATCTCTTCTAATGGACTCAAAAATCCTTCCTACTTCATTTCCACAAGACTAAAATCCGCTTTTTCGTTCTCGCGAGGCTTGACTTCGAACGTCAGTCCGGAAGTCGCCGGTTCGGCATAGCGGTCAGGAATCCGGTTCTTGAGTATCGCAATTCTGCCGCGATCCTTGAAATTCGCATCTGGTTGTTCCGGGAGATAAGATGTGATCGCTACACGGTTGTTCCCCAGGAAAGCTGCCAGTTCGTATGTTCCGTCGGCGCTAAGGTCAGTGGCCACCGCTTGGCCCGAGGGGTGGAAGAAGATGATTCGCCCTGTTCCCAATGGTTTGCCTTGGTAGGTCACGGTGCCTGCAACAAGAGCCGTCGGGAGCTTGACTCGACCGTCGCCGCAGCCCAGCAGCACTAGTAGTATCAATAGCGGGAAACATCGCGGGATACTCATCGCAAACCTCGAATTGATTGGGTTTCATTAGAACTGGATTGACGGATTGCCGTCGTCGCGGTCGGCGAGGTTTTGAAAGATATTCAAATCGATGTCGTTGGGCAGGAAGGCCACGCTACCATCACCAAACACAGCATGGATGCCGCCGGGATGGCTGCTCTTGAGCGATCCCCTGGCTACCTGATTTTGGATAGGCTGCTCGCAATTCTGGCAACTATATGCGTTTTTCACGTACCATGCAGTGTTCGGTGGATGGGCCACGGTCCGCACCGAATAGGTATTTTCGCAGCCGGAATTCGGAAAGCCGCCCCAGAAGCCCAGATGCCAACAGGCATCGTTATCGCCAAGTCCTCCTATGCTGTTGAATCTCTGTCCCAGCGTCAACCCCGAATACTCGCCGACGACCATCGTGTGCGACAAACCATCGCTGATATCGGCGGCGGTGGTTGTGCTGAGGAAATAGAATGTGCCCCTGTTAGAAGGATAGGAAGGCGTGGGCGGACGGTCGGAGCCGGCAATGCCAACGTACTCCAACATGCCGTATTCATTTATGCTGTAGCCCAGGCTATTTTTCGCGATGGATGGATCATAGCTAAGCGTCTTCGCATGGCCCGAAGAAGGGCAGAGGTATTCGCCGACCACGGTACACAAGGCGGCCTGGTGCTGTGGCGAACCTGTAATCGGAGAAGGCCAGCCTGGATTGGAGGCGGAAGCCGGGCCAAGCTGATCGTAAAGGCTCTGTTGCTCCAGGTAGGGCAAGATCACGGTCGCCCAACAATAACCCGAATAAGGCGTCCCCGGCGCCCAGTTGGGCAGGTCCATCTCGCCCATGGGGAAAAAACCGTGGGCGGCCTGATAGCCGTGCAGCCCCAAGCCGATCTGCTTCATGTTGTTGGCGCAGTGCATCCGCCGGGCCGCTTCCCTCGCCGCCTGCACAGCAGGCAACAACAGTGCGATCAAAATGCCGATGATCGCGATCACAACCAAAAGCTCCACCAAAGTAAAACCGGATTTAGGCAGGCGCATGGTGAATGGTCGATGGACTCTCATAACGTTCACAGTTTCCCGGTTATATTGAAGCATTGCTCGCGTACCCCAGCGTTTGGCCGTCGCTCAGTTCCAGGTTCAAAACAAACTCCTCATTATCGTCGATGGCCCGTTCGCCGCGACGCATCTCATCCAGCAGCTTGATGGCCTGTTTTCCCGTGCCGACTTCGTCGGTCGTCACTGATGTGAGGCGACGCGTGACGGCGCCTTCGCGCCACCTGCCGCCAAATCCGATCAGCGAAACGTCTTCCGGCACGCGTAGACCCAGTCGAGGCAACAGCAGGTAGATGATCTCGGCCAGACTGTCGAAGCCCACAAAAAGCCCAGTGGGCGGATCGGGCTTCTTGAACATCTTTTTCAGTGCCGCAAAGACCGTTTCCTCGCTCAAAGCAATCGAGTCACCCACGCAGACGGATTCTATGGACGTGTCGCCGCCGCCGTCTTGCATCCCCTCCTGTAGCCCTTCTTCCCAGCAGTGCAGTACGGATGTGCGATGTGAGTCGATCAAGACGACGCGACGGTGTCCGCGTTCGGCCAGCGTCCGGCCAGCTAATCGCGCGATCTCGTGGAACGGAATTGCCAGCAGCGGTGCCGAAATGCCTTCAACCCGCCGATGGCAAAACACGACCGGAATCCCCCGCTCTTGAAGCTGGCGGACTTGATAGGCTGGCGTGAGCGGTTCGGTGGTGGGATTGAGAGCCACTCCGCCAACCTTTTTATCGAGCAACTGCAGGATGATGTCGCTCTGCTTGAGAACATCGTTTTCCGTATCGCAAATCAGCGTTTGATGATGAATCTGGCCGGCCGCATTGGCGAATCCGTGCAACAGTGAAGGATAGTAGCCACTACGAGTGTCAGGTACCACCAGTGCGAAGATATCCTGCCCGCGACGCAGCTTGCTTAGCATGTTGTCGTCGACAAAGGATCCCCGGCCTTTCACCCGACGAATGAGCCCGTCGTTTTCCAGCGAAACCATAGCTTGGCGGACCGTCATGCGTGCAACGCCCAAAGTCTCGGCCAACAAGGGCTCGGAAGGTAGCGCCTGCCCCGGCTTGAGCCGTCCGGAGAGCATTTCGTTCAAGAAATGATTCTTCAGTCGTTCGTGCTTTGGTTTTGTCGAGCGTTTTTGACTCAGATCGAGCCTTGACAGGCTTCCTTCCATCAATCTATACCTTTGCGTGAGATATATATGGCTAGCCAACTTATATACAACTTATAACTGGTGAGGGTGACAGTGTCAATACATCTTAAGGGTGGTTTGTCGTGTTTTCCAAAGCAAAGGCGACAATTAGCGAGGCAGATCGGTAGAAAATCAATCCACAAAATATCTCATATTTATATCTTCCGGGGTAGATTTTTGCAGTATGTGACTAGACAATATGCAGCTAGGTTTGCTGTCGTCTACTACCGAACGATGCCGGAAATGGGTCGATCATGAAAAAAATGAAAAACCGGAGGGTAATGCTCTTACAATCACAGCCGAGGGCGGATGTGCTACAAGCAGGTTATGACTGGACTTTTGCAAAATAGCGAGTCAAGGGCGCTTGTGAGACAACCCCGTCAAGGCAGCACCGAACCGTTTTCACCACGGTTTTGGTTGCGGAGCTGGTCCATGATGAAGCTCAGGGCCAGGCAGTAGCTGCGTACCGCGGCGTTGTAGTCGGGTTCTTCGGCAGCTTTGGCGGCTTCGATCAGCAGTTCGTCGAAGCGGTGCCAGCGGACGGTCCACTTCTCCTGGGTAGCCGCTTCGCGGAGTTGCGCGACGGTTTTACCCAAGCGTTCGACGAAGTGACGCGACGGGGTGCAGTTGAAAGACGTGTAGGGGCCTTTGCCCAGTGGCTGGCCGTCGTATT